>DATBSV010000267.1:0-5459 GCA_036559685.1 Casimicrobiaceae bacterium | reverse complement strand
ATCGTAGAGCGCCGCGCGCGTGAGCGTCGCGCCGGGCGGCAGCTTGACGCTGTCGATCTCCTTCATCAGGTCGCCGAACACGGTGCCCTGGCCGCAGCCGGTCGTCTTGGTGCGCTTGGCGGTCTTCTTGGCGAGGTCCTTGAGACCCGCGCGCGTCTTGACGACGACCGACTCGGTCTCCCAGTCGACCTGCACCGCGACGATGTCCTCGAGCTTTTCGACCAGCCGCTGGTTGCGCAGGTACCCGATCGCGAGCGCCTCGGGCGCCGCGCCGAGCGTCATGATCGTCAGGAGCTCCTGCTTGTCGACGTAGAGCGTGAGCGGATGCTCGCCCGCGATCGGCACGCTGCGCGTCTCGCCGTGCTCGTCGATGGCGGGGACGTCGTACGTCGCCGGGCGCGCGGCGTCCGTCAGGACCGGGCGGTAGGGCGTGTTGCGCGCATTCATCGACTAGCCGCCGATGTACGACATCTCGATCTTGCGCGCCGGCGCCGTTGCCGCCGTGCGCAGCTCCGAGTAGCGATCGCCGCGTTGCCGCCACACGCCGCCGATCGCGCGCACGAGCGCGTCGTCGTCGGCGCCGCCGCGCACGAGCGCGCGGAGGTCGTGGCCCTGCGTCGCGAACAGGCATGTGTAGAGCTTGCCGTCGGTCGACAGCCGCAGGCGCGTGCAATCGTGGCAGAACGCGCGCGTGACCGACGCGATGACGCCCACTTCGCCCGATCCGTCGCGGTAGCGCCAGCGCTCGGCGACCTCGCCGCCGTAGTTCGGGCCGACCGGCTCGATCGGGAAGTGGCGGTCGATGCGCTCGAGGATCTCGGACGCGGGCACGACGTCGTCCATGCGCCAGCCGTTGGTCGCGCCGACGTCCATGTACTCGATGAAGCGCACGATGTGGCCGCTGCCGCGGAAATGGCGCGCGAGGTCGGCGATCGCATGCTCGTTGACGCCGCGCTTGATCACCGCGTTGACCTTGATCGGCGCGAGCCCGGCGCGCGTGGCCGCGTCGATGCCCTCGAGCACGGTCGCGACCGGCGTATCGGTGTCGCCCATGGCGCGGAACGTCGCGTCGTCGAGCGCGTCGAGGCTCACCGTCACGCGCTTCAGCCCCGCGTCGGCGAGCCCCTGCGCCTTGCGCGCCAGCAGCGCGCCGTTGGTCGTGAGCGTGAGGTCGACCGGCAGCGGCGCGAGCATCGCGACGAGCTTCTCCAGGTGCTTGCGCAGGAGCGGCTCGCCGCCGGTCAGCCGGATCTTCTCGACGCCGAGGCCCGCGAACACGCCGGCGACGCGCGCGATCTCCTCGAACGTCAGCAGCGCGTCGTGCGGTAGGAACGGGTAGTCGCGGCCGAACACGTCGCGCGGCATGCAGTACACGCAGCGGAAGTTGCAGCGGTCGGTGACCGAGATGCGCAGGTCGTGCAGCCGCCGGCCGAGCGTGTCGACGACCGGCGCGCCCGGCGCGAGCGCGTCCGCCGCGGCGAGCGGACGGGCGCTGCGGTGGTCGGCGATCGGAACGATCCGGGGCATGATCGGTCAATGGCTTGCGTCGGATTTCGATGGTAGCAGACGAGCGCTGGCGTATGATCGCCCCCGCCAAGCGCGCGTTCCTTGCGGCCGTCGCGCAATAGCCATGCGTCCCACGAGGATTCCCGTCGCCGTCGAGTTCGAGAAGATCGCCGTCCAGAGCCGCTGGATGGATTCGCGCTGGCAACTCGCGCGCGTCGAGCTCGTCGACACCGACCCGGACGCCGCCGACGAGACCGTCGTCGAGCGCATCGACGCCACCGGCGTGCTCGAGCGCTGGCGCTATCCGGGACAGCTGACCGAGATGCATCCGAGCGAAGGCGAAGGCTACTGGCTCAACCTCAACTCGCCCGATCCGCGCGCGTTCGTCATGTGGCGCATGCGCGAAGGAGGAGGCGAGCCGCCGGTCTTCCCGGTCGTCGTCACGCTGTCGTACAACCAGGCGGCCCGCATGATGGACGGCGGCGAGCAGGTCGACTCGGTGCCGATCGACGCGCGGATCCTCGCGATGCTGGTGCCCTACACGGCGGAGCACTACAAGCCGGAAGTGCGCAAGAAGCACAAGCGCAACGACCCGTTCAAGGAAGGCGCGTTCGTGCGCGACCGCGATCACGGCGGCGAGCCGAAAGAGTAGACCGACGCGATGACCGACCAACCGACCCGCGAGCGCTTCTCGCTCAAGCGCTGGTCGCAGCGCAAGCACGCGGTCGCCCGCGAGGTGACGACGCCTGCCGCGCCCGCGACGCCGGCGCCTGTCGTGCCCGCGACGCCCGCGGTTCCCGCGGCGGCCACGCCTGCGAATGCCGCCGAAGCCGCGCTCCCGCCGATCGAGTCGCTCACGTTCGATGCCGACTTCACCGCGTTCATGAAGCCAAACGTCGATCCGGCGCTCAAGCGCGCCGCGCTCAAGAAGCTGGTCTCGGATCCGCGCTTCAACGTGATGGACGGCCTCGACACCTACATCGACGACTACACGAAGTTCGAGCCGCTCGACGCCGAGACGGCGCGCTCGCTCGTGTCCGCGCGCTACATCTTCGATCCGCCCAAGACGCGCGTGAACGAGCAGGGCGTGGTCGAGGACGTGCCGCCGGAGGAAGCGGAGGAAGCGAAGGACGCCGAAGCGCAGGCCGAAGCCGATGCCGCGACGGCGCTTCCCGCGCCCGAGGCGAGTGCCGTGCCCGCACCCGCTCCGGCGGTGGACGCCGAACCGGTCCCGCTCGAGTCCCGCGACGACGCGGGCGATCCCAAGCGATGAGCGCTCCGGCCGATCGCCAGCTGTTCCTGTGCTCGTGCAACGGCACGCAGCCGCTCGACGCAGCCGCGATCGCGCGCGCGCTCGACCTCAAGGATGCGCCGCCGGTGTCGACCATGCTCTGCCAGAAGGAGATGGCGCGCTTCTCGGACGCCGCGCAGGGCGACGTGCTGGTCGCGTGCACGCAGGAAGCGCGGCTGTTCGAGGAGATGGCGGCCGAGGGGTCGCGCACGCAAACGATCCGCTTCGTCAACCTGCGCGAGGCCGGCGGATGGTCGCCGGAGGCGCGCGGCGCGACGCCCAAGCTCGCCGCGCTGATCGCCGCGGCGTCGCTGCCCGAGGCTGCGCCGGTCGCCGAGGTGAGCTACGAATCGAAGGGCGAGCTCCTGATCGTCGGCCCGCTCGACGCCGCGATGGGCTGGGCGAAGGTGCTCGCGACCCAGCTCGCCGTCACCGTGCTCGCGACCGGCCGCACGGCCGGCGCGTCGCTGCCGGCCGAGCGCACGTTCCCGATCGCCTCCGGCAGCCTGCGCTCGCTCAACGGCTGGCTCGGCGCGTTCGACGCGACGTGGTCGCAGGACAATCCGATCGATCTCGATCTTTGCACGCGCTGCCATGCGTGCGTGCGCGCGTGCCCCGAGCACGCGATCGACGAGAGCTACCAGATCGACCTCGACGCCTGCCGCGACCACCGCGAGTGCGTCGTCGCGTGCGGCGCCATCGGCGCGATCGACTTCGCACGCGCCGACACGGCGCGGAGCGGACGTTTCGACCTCGTGCTCGACCTGCAGCGCGAGCCGCAGCTTTCGATGCACCAGCCGCCGCAGGGCTACCTCGCGCCGGGGGCCGACGTCGTGGCGCAGGCCAAGGCCGTGGCCGAGCTCGCGACGATGACCGGCGAGTTCGTGAAGCCGAAGTACTTCGCGTACAAGGCGTCGATTTGCGCGCACGCGCGCTCGCGCAAGACCGGCTGCACCGCGTGCATCGACGTGTGCTCGACGAAGGCGATCCGCGCCGAAGGCGACGGCGTCGCGGTCGAGCCGCACCTTTGCATGGGCTGCGGCGCGTGCGCGACCGTGTGCCCGTCGGGCGCGATGACCTATGCGTACCCGGCGATGCCCGACCAGGGCGCACGCGTGCGCACGATGCTGGCGACCTACGCGCGCGCCGGCGGCCGCGACGCGACGCTCCTGGTCCACGGCCCCGAGGCGCGCGAGACGATCGCACGCATCGCGCGCCGCGGGCGCGGCCTGCCCGCGCGCGTGATCCCGCTCGAGGTGCACCACGCCGCGTCGACCGGCCTCGACCTGTGGATGGCCGCGCTCGCGTGGGGCGCATCCAGCGTCGACGTGATGCTGACCGGCGACGAGGCGCCGCAGTATCGCGAGGCGCTCGCGTTCCAGATGCGACTCGGCAACGCGATCGCCGAGGCGCTGGGCTACCAGGGCGAGCACTTCCGCATCGTCGAGGCGGCCGACCCGATGGCCGCCGAGCGCGCGCTGTGGTCGGCGACGCCGGCGCTCGCGGTGCGCGCCGCTGCGACGTTCGCCGCGACGCCGGAGAAGCGCACCACGCTTTCGATCGCGCTCGACCATCTCGCGCTGCACGCGCCGGTGCCGCGCAAGGTGATCCCGTTGTTCGCCGGATCGCCGTTCGGCCGCATCGACGTCAACCGCGAAACGTGCACGCTGTGCCTCGCGTGCGTCGGCGCCTGTCCCGAGGGCGCGATCCTCGACCACCCCGAAGCGCTGCGGCTGCGTTTCATCGAATCGAAGTGCGTGCAATGCGGGATCTGCGAACAGACCTGCCCCGAGCACGCGATCAGCCTGGTGCCGCAGCTCGATCTCACCGCCGAAGCGCGCGCGCCGCGCGTGCTCAACGAGGCCGAGATGGTCGGGTGTACGTCGTGCGGCAAGCCGCTCGGCACGCGCAAGATGATCGACGGCATGGTCGGGCGGCTCGCGCAGCATTCGATGTTCGCGCAGCCCGGCGCGATCGATCGCCTCCGCATGTGCGCCGACTGTCGCGTCAAGGCGATGGTCACCGACGAGCCGGGCGGCATCGACCTGCTCAAGGGCGGGCGCATCTGAACCGCGCGGAAATGGGTTCCGGGCGACCGGGCCGCCCGAAACGACCCGACAACCGGATATTTCGATGAACGGCGACCCGGTCCATGTTGCGATGCCGCATCCGGTTGCCGCGGAGGATCGCGTCCGTGCCGACCTCTATGCGATGGTGGCGACACTGTTCGCTGCTGCGCCGAACCGGTCTTTTCTGGCAGCGCTGGCCGCGGCACCCGAGTTGCCGGACGACCCGGACTCGCCGCTTGCGGCGCCCTACAACGCGCTTTTGCAGGCGAGCCGGGCGATGGACCCGGACGCGGCCGAGCAGGAATACACCGACCTCTTCATCGGCGTCGGCAAGTGCGAAGTGAACCTGCACGCCTCGCACTGGCAGTCCGGGTTCATGATGGACAAGCCGCTTGCCGCCCTCCGTGCCGACCTGGCCGGGCTCGGTCTCGAGCGCCGGGACACGACGACCATGCTCGAGGACCATCTCGCGGCGGTCGCCGAGACGATGCGACTGCTTATCGCCGGCGGCGAAGGTCGCCCCCCGGCCCAGCTCGCCGTGCAGCGCCAGTTCTTCGACGCGTGGATCGCCTCCTGGGCATTGGATTGCTGCA
>DATBSV010000266.1:0-4700 GCA_036559685.1 Casimicrobiaceae bacterium | reverse complement strand
CTAGCCGCGCCGCACCATCAGCAGCGTGACCCGATTGACGTCACCGTCGCGCTCGTAGCGCTCGACCTCGACCAGGTTGCCGACCAGCCATTGGCCGAGGCCGCCGACGCCGCGCTCCTCGAGCGGCGCGTCGAGGTCGTCCGGCGCGGTCGCGAGCGCGTCGCGCGGGTCGTACGGGGGCGCGTGGTCCTCGCATACCAGGCGCACGAAGCCTCTACCGTCGAGCGAGAGCGCGAGCCGCACCGTGCCGCCCGCGATTCCGCCGTAGCCGTGCGCGACGATGTTGAGGAACAGCTCCTCGACGACCAGCGTGATGCGCAGCGCGTCCTGGCGGGAGACGCCGTGGTGCGAGCAGAACGACGCGACGAACGACGCGGTCGCGCCGACCGCGTCGAGCCGCGCGTCGAAGATGCCCTCGTCGACCTCCGCCGTCATACACTAACGCTCATGACCCGCGCCCCGATGCTTGCACTCGCGTTCCTCCTCGCCGCTTTTCCGGCGTTCGCCGCCGAGATCGGCCAGATAAAGACGGCCTCCGGCTCGGTCGTGATCGAGCGCGGGGGCGCGACGGTTGCGGCGAAGCCCGGCACCCGCGTCGAGGCGTCCGACGTCGTCCGCACCGGCCTCGACGGCACGGTGGGCATCACGATGAGCGACAACGCGCTGCTCTCGCTCGGGCCCAACAGCGTGCTGGCCCTCGACAGCTTCGCGTTCGACACGACGACGTACCAGGGCAAGTTCGATGCGACGCTGTCGAAGGGCACGCTGGCCGTCGTGTCCGGCAAGCTCGCCAGGCAGTCGCCCGACGCGATGAAGGTGCGCACGCCGGCGTCGGTGCTGGGCGTGCGCGGCACCGAGTTCGTCGTCAAGGTCGACGATTGACATGACGCGCGTCGCCGTCGCGTCGATCGCGTTGCTCCTCGGGGCGTGCAGCTCGACCACCGTCGTGCTGCTGCCCGAGCCCGACGGGCGCAAGACCGCGCTTACGGTGACCGACTCGCGCGGCGACGTCGTGCTCGACCAGCCGTATGCCGCCGTGCGCCGCAACGCGTTGCGCACGCAGCCGTACGCGTCGAGCGCCGACGAGGTCAGGCGCGACTTCGGTCCCGCGCTCGCCGCGCAGCCGCCGCGCGAGAAACGCTTCACGTTGCACTTCCCCGAGGGCCGCGACGAGATCGCCGACGAGTCGCGCGCCGAGCTCGACGCGGCGCTCCGCGAGATCGCGGCGCGCCCGGTCGCGGACGTGCTCGTCGTCGGCCACACCGACCTCGTCGGCAGCGGTCCGCTCAACGACGCGCTCGCGAAGCAGCGCGCCGAGACGGTGCGCGCCGAGCTGATCCGCCGCGGCGTCGCCGCCGACGCGGTGCTGGCGTCCGGGCGCGGCAGCCGCGAGCCGGCCGTGCCGACAGCAGCAGGCGTCGCCGAGCCGCGCAACCGGCGCGTCGAGATCGTAGTCAGATAGCGCGCCAGCGCGCGCGAAGGGCCGCCCCGAGCGCGCGCCGCCCTCCGGGGGGAGGCAATCGAAGATCGCTTCGGGGGGATGTCCCTCACGCTGTCCATCGGTACGCGAGGATGGTCAGGTCGTCGGCGAGCTCCGCGCCGGCGGCGAACGCGAGCACGTCGTCGCGCAGCGCGTCGACGAAGCCCTGCGCCTTTCCGGGCTGCTGCCGCCACCGGTCGAGCACGGCCTCGAGACGCGCGCGCCCGTACATCTCGCCCGCGGGATTGCGCATGTCGGTGATGCCGTCGGTCGTCATCACGACGAGCTCGTCCGGGTCGAGGAACGTGTGCTCGCCGCGGTACTCGAAGTCGTCGACGGTGCAGAGCGGCGGCCCGTCGCCGGCCGCAAGCCGGCGCAGCCCCGAGCGGATGCCGACGCAATACGGCGCGTCGTGCCCGGCGTTCGCGTAGACCAGGTCGCCGGTGTCGAGATCGAGAATGCCGGCGAACAGCGTGACGAACAACCCCTCGGTGTTCTCGCGCGAGATCTCGCGGTTCGCCGTGGTCATCCACGTGCCGACGTCGTCGTCGGGATGGCGCACCGCGGCGCTCTTCGCAAGCGCCTTCGACACCGCCATGAAGATGCTCGCCGACAATCCCTTCCCGGCGACGTCGCCGATCAGGAAGAACCAGCGCCGGCCGTCGAGCCGGAAGAAGTCGTAGAGGTCGCCGCCGACCTCGCGCGCGGGCACCATCGCCGCCGCGAGGTCGAGCCTTCGCTCCTGCGCGAACCCGTCGACGCGCGGCAGCATCGCGACCTGCACGCGCTGCGCGGCCTCCATCTCGCCGGAGATGCGCGCCGTCTGCTCGCGCTCGTGCTGCATTTCGCGACGCAGCGCACGGCGCTCGCGCGACGATTCCCCGAGCGTGAGCGCGAGCAACGTCGCGAACAGCGCGAGCATCGCGAGCGCAGGCGAGAGCGCGTCGAACTGCAGGCGGCCCCACTTGAACGCGACGAGCGCCGCGAGCGCGGGCACGAGCATCGCGCCGAGCGCGAACGAGACGGTCGCGGGCGTGCGCCACAGCGGCGCGGCGCGGATCAGCATGAGGCCGAGCGCGGCGAACAGCGCGATCTCGAGCCCGCGCGCCCACGGCGGACGCATGATCGACGACCCGTCGTAGAAGTTCTCGAGGATCTGCGCGTGGATCTCGACGCCGGGCAGGCGCTCGCCGAGCGGCGTCTCCTGGTAGTCGACCTGCATGACGCCGGTCAGCCCGACGATCACGATCTTGCCGGCGAGCCGCTCGAGGTCGGCGCGGCCCTGCAGCACGTCGATCGCCGACACGAAGCGACGCGTGTCGTGCGGCGAGTAATGGAGCCGGAGCATGCCGTCGGCCTCGGTCGGCGTCGCGAAGCCTCCCGTCTGGAGCGAGGACACGCCGCCGTCGCGCGCCTTCAGCCGGATGAGCGGCGCCTTCACCGCGACGCGCACGAGCTCGAGCGCGAACGACGGCACCAGCGTGCCCTCGATGCTGGCGATCATCGGGACGCGCCGCACGACACCTTCGACGGTCTCGGTCGACAGCAGGCCATGGCCCGCCGCCGCGCGCTCGAACATCTGCAGGTTGGGGAGCCCGCCGGCGTAGCGCGTCACCACCGAATGCACGGCGACCTCGTCGCCCTTTGCCGCGCCCTCGATCACGATCGGCGTCGCGAACACGAGCATGCCGGTCGCGTCGGGCGTGCCGGCCATCCCGAGCACGACGAGGCGCGACTGGGCGATCGCGCGCGTGAGCTCGGCGTCGTGCGAAGGCAGCGACTCGAGCGCCTGCGCGAGATCCGAGTCGTGCGTCGGCAGGGTGTCGAGCCAGTGCTCGGGCGAGCTGCGGTCGGACTCGGACATCAGGATGTCGAGGCCGATCGCGTACGGCTTCGCGCGCTGGATCTCCCGGATGAGCTGCGCGAGCACCGTGCGCGGCCACGGCCACTGGCCGAGCGCGGCCATGCTCCGCTGGTCGATGTCGACGACCACGGCCGGCGTCGCCTTGACAGTGCGCGGCAGGAGGCGCTGCGACGCGTCGAACCACTGGAGCTGCTGGCGCGTGATGAACGGGGGCTGCAGCCACAGCAGCAGCGTCAGCGCGCCGAGCACCAGCAGTCCGACCCACCGTATTCGCCCGATGCCGCCGACGCGGTCGGAAGTGATCCCCCCGTAGTGGCCTTCGGCCACCTCCCCCCGAGGGGGCCCGCGCCCTTGGGGCGGCCCGGCGGGCGCGGAATCGCGCTCGCGGTCCGCGGGTTCGTTCACAGGTCGATTTCCATCCCGTCGTAGGCGGCGGTCACCGTCATCGGCGCGCCGGTGCGGCAGATCTCCTCGTAGCGCCGCGTGTCCGCCAGCACGCGCGCGATCGATGCGTCGTCGAACGCCGGCTCGTGATGGAACATGCACAGGTGCTTGACGCCGGCCGCGTGGCAAAGCTCGACGCCGGCGATGTTGCTCGAGTGGCCCCAGTCGGCCTTGACCGAGATCGCGTCGGCGAGCGAGTACATCGCGTCGAAGATCACGAGGTCCGCGGCGCGGAAGAAGTCGACGAACCCGTCGGTCTCCTTGCGGTTGCCGAGGTCGTGCTCGGAGTCGGTCGTGTAGATCACCGCCTTGCCGTCGTGCTCGAAACGGAAACCGAACGAGTCGCCCGAGTGGCGCTGCAGCTTCAGCATGACCCTCATGCCCGCCACGTCGTGCCACTTGCCGGGCTCGAGCCGCCGGAACTGGATGTCCGCGCGGAACGTGTTGAAGTCCACCGGGAAGCTCGGCTGCTCCTGCTGCCGCCGCAACGCCGACTCGAGGTGCTGGTGCCCGCCGTAGATGATCACGCGGTTGCCCGGGATGTAGGCCGGCGTGAAGAACGGCAGCCCCATGATGTGGTCCCAGTGCACGTGCGACAGGAACACGTGGTAGGTGCCCCCGCCGCCGTTGCGCGCCAGCGCCGACTGGCCGAACGGCCGCACGCCGGTGCCGAGGTCGCAGATCACGAAATCGGGTCCGCCGTTCTCGATCTCGACGCACGACGTGTGCCCGCCGAAGGTCGCGCCGTCGGCGAAGGCCAGGCCGTCGACGTAGGCCTCGAGCTCGGCCTCGTTGCGGAACACGCGGCCGGACGCGCCGCGCAGCGCGGCGACCAGCTTGCGGCGCACGCCGTCGACGGTCAGCGCGACGGGGATCGAGCCGCGCGTCCCCCAGAAGCGGACGCGCATCACC
>DATBSV010000265.1:0-8710 GCA_036559685.1 Casimicrobiaceae bacterium | reverse complement strand
CTGCCGGCGCGCGATGATCTGCGAGCACAGGTGGTCGATGTGCACCTGCATCTGGTTGATCTGGCGCTCGTCGGCGCCGACCGCGTCGATCAGGCCTTCCGCGGCCTCGTTCTCGAGCGCGCCGATCGCGCGCGACAGCTGCTTCTCGACCAGGCCGCCCATGGTCAGGACGCCGGTGCGGATCGCCTCCATATCGGCGTCGAACTGCTTGTTGGTGTGGTCGGTCATCGCGTCTTCCTCCTAGCCAAAGCGGCCGGTGATGTAGTCCTCGGTCGCCTGCTTCTTCGGCTTCAGGAACAGCTCGTCGGTCTCGCCGAACTCGACGAGCTCGCCCAGGTACATGTACGCCGTGTAGTCGGACACGCGGGCCGCCTGCTGCATGTTGTGCGTGACGATCGCGATCGTGTAGTCGCTCTTGAGCTCGGCGATCAGCTCCTCGATCTTCGCCGTCGAGATCGGGTCGAGCGCCGAGGTCGGCTCGTCGAACAGCACGACCTCGGGCTGGACGGCCACCGCGCGCGCGATGCACAGGCGCTGCTGCTGGCCGCCCGATAGCGCCATGCCGCTCTGCTTCAGCTTGTCCTTGACCTCGCCCCAAAGCGCGGCCTTGGTCAATGCCCACTCGACGCGCTCGTCCATCTGGCGCGGCGTCAGGTCATCGTAGAGCGCGACGCCGAACGCGACGTTGTCGTAGATCGACATCGGAAACGGCGTCGGCTTCTGGAACACCATGCCGACCTTCGCGCGCAGCATGTTGAGGTCCACGCCGGCGCCCAGCAGGTCTTCGCCGTTCAACAGCACCTGGCCGGTCGCCCGCTGCCCGGGGTAGAGAGAATACATCCGGTTGAGCACGCGCAGCAGCGTCGACTTCCCGCAGCCGGACGGGCCGATGAACGCGGTGACGCGGCGCTCGGCGACGTCGAGCGAGATGTCCTTCAGCGCCTGGAACGCGCCATAGTAGAAATCGAGGTCATGGATCGACATCTTCGCCGACCTCGGCGCCAGGTCGCGCGACACGACCTCCGGGCGGGTCAACAGGACTTGCGCGTCCGAGCTCATGGGTGGGCTTCCGGGCTAGCGTACGGTAGGTTGGCGGAACACCGTCCGCGCGAGGATGTTGAGCACGAGGACCGACAGCGTGATCAAGAGCGCGCCGGCCCATGCGAGCGTCTTCCAGTCGTCGAACGGGCTCATCGCGAACTGGAAGATGACGACCGGCAGGTTGGCCATCGGCCCGTTCATGTCGGCGCTCGCGAACTGGTTGTTGAGCGCGGTGAACAGGAGCGGCGCCGTCTCGCCCGAGATGCGGGCGACCGCGAGCAGCACGCCGGTGATGACGCCGCCGCGCACCGCGCGCAACGTGACCATGAGGATCACCTTCCACATCGGCGCGCCGAGCGCGACCGCCGCTTCGCGCAGGCTCGACGGCACGAGGTGCAGCATGTTCTCGGTCGTGCGCACGATCACCGGAATGGCGATGAGGCCGAGCGCCATCGAGCCGGCCCACCCCGAGAAGTGCTGGACGCGGGCGACGTAGACGGTGTAGACGAACAGCCCGATCACGATCGACGGGGCCGAGAGCAGGATGTCGTTGATGAAGCGCGTCGCGCGCGCGACCGGCTTGTCCTTGCCGAACTCGGCGAGGTAGATCCCGGCGAGCACGCCGATCGGCGTGCTCACGATCGTCGCGATCCCGACGATCGCGAGGCTGCCGTAGATCGCATTCGCCAGCCCGCCAGCGCTCCCGGGCGGCGGCGTCGGCTGCGTAAAAAGGGTTGGAGACAACGCGGCGAAGCCGTTGATGACGAGCACCGCGAGGATCCACAGCAGGAACGCCATGCCGAACGCCATGGTCCCGAGCGACATCGCGAGGTTGAAGCGGTTGACGAGCAGGCGCTTGCGGTAGCGCTGCAAGGAGGGGCTCTTGTCCATGGTCAGGTCTTCGTGCCCTCGCCCTTCGCGATGCGCGCGATCAGCACGCGCGACAGCGCGAGGACGATGAACGTGAGCAGGAACAGCACGAGGCCCAGCGCGATCAGCGACGAGCGGTGGATCGGATCCGACGCCTCGTTGAACTCGTTGGCGAGCGCCGAGGCGATCGAGTTGCCGGGCTCGAACAATCCGGCCTTGATCCGATAGGCGTTGCCGATGACGAACGTCACGGCCATCGTCTCGCCGAGCGCGCGGCCGAGCCCGAGCATGATGCCGCCGATCACGCCGACGCGCGTGTACGGCAGCACGACGTTCCACACGACCTCCCAGGTCGTCGCGCCGAGGCCGTAGGCTGACTCCTTGAGCACCGGCGGCACGATCTCGAACACGTCGCGCATCACCGAAGCGATGAACGGGATGATCATCACCGACAGGATGATCCCCGCGGTCATCACGCCGATGCCGTTGGGCGGGCCTTGGAACAGCGCGCCGATCCCCGGGAGCTTGCCGAGCGTCGCGGTCAGGATCGGCTGCACGTGGTCGCCGAACAGCGGCGCAAAGACGAACAGCCCCCACATCCCGTAGATGATCGATGGGATCGCCGCGAGCAGCTCGACCGCCGTGCCGAGCGGGCGCTTCAGCGCGACCGGCGACATCTCGGTCAGGAACAGCGCGATGCCGAAGCTCACCGGCACGCCGATCGCGAGCGCGATCAGCGACGTGACGAGCGTGCCGTAGATCGGCGCCAGCCCCCCGAAGACGTTGGTGACCGGGTTCCACGTGCTGTCGAAGAAGAAGCCGGGGCCGAAGGTCGCCAGCGCGGGCCAGGCCGAGATGCCCAGCGCGACGAGGATCGCGACGAGCGTCGCGAGGACGAGCAGCGCGAAGCCCTGCGTCAGCCGCTCGAAGGCCGCGTCCTGCCACCGCGCGGCCGCGCCGCGGCGCACGGGCGGCACGGGATCGCGCGTCGTGCGCGCGCGTTCGAAAGGCATCGGGGACGGAAGCGTCGCGTGGGCGGCGTCGGTCGGCATCTTACCCCTTGAGGTCGTGGCGATCGTCAGTTCCAGAGCGACTTGCCGCCTGCGTCCTTGATCTGCGTCTTCCACGTCGCCGCGATGTCCTTCGCCAATGCGTCGGGGATCGCGACGTAATCGAGGTCGTCGGCCATCTTCTGGCCGTTCTTGAACGCCCAGTCGAAGAACTTGAGCACCTCGGTGCCGTTCGCGGCCTTCTCCTGCTTCGCTTGCATCAGGATGAAGGACGCGCCGGTGATCGGCCAGCTCGCCTTTCCCGGCTGGTCGGTCAGGATCACGCCGAAGCCGGGCGTGCCCTTCCAGTCGGCGCCGGCCGCCGCGGCCTGGAATGCCGTGTCGTCGGGCTGCACGACCTGGCCATCCTTGTTCAGCATCGCGGCATGCGGGATCTTGTTGCGCTTCGCGTACGCATACTCGACGTAGCCGATCGAGCCCTTGATCCGCTGCACGTAGGCCGCGACGCCTTCGTTGCCCTTGCCGCCCACGCCTTCAGGCCACGCGACCGCCGTCCCCGCGCCGACCTTCTGCTTCCACTCGGCGCTCGCCTTCGACAGGTAGTCGGTCCACAGGAAGGTCGTGCCCGAGCCGTCGGAGCGCCGCACCACCGTGATCGGGTCGCCCGGCAGCTTGACGCCGGGATTCGCGTCGGCGATCGCCTTGTCGTTCCAGGCCTTGATCTTGCCGAGGTAGACGTCCGCCAGCAGCGGGCCGGTGAACTTGAGCTGCCCGGGCGCGATGCCCTCGAGGTTCACGATCGGCACGACGCCGCCGATGATCGCGGGGAACTGCACGAGGCCGGACGATGCGAGGTCCTCGGCCTTGAGCGGCATGTCGGATGCGCCGAAGTCGACCGTTTTCGCCTTGATCTGCGCGATGCCGCCGCCCGAGCCGATCGACTGGTAGTTCATGCTCGCGCCGGTCTTCTGCTTGTAGGCCTCGGCCCACTTCGCGTAGATCGGGTACGGAAAGGTCGCGCCGGCGCCGGTGATGTCGGTCGCCTGCGCGAGCGTCGCGAACGCGAAGGCCGCGAGCGGCAGTGCGTTGCGGAAAATGTGGGTCATGTCATGCCTCCGGGGGGAATGCGGCGAGCCTATTCCCCGTTTGTGACAGCCCGATGACCGGCGCGTGGCGCTCGATGACGGAAAATCGTCCGGCTGAAGCCGGACCCACAACTTGGCTACGGTCAGGTGCGACGATCGCCGTGGAACAGCCGCACCGTGTGGCGCGCATCGGCGAAGAACAGCCAGCGCTCCGCGAGCAGTCCGGCGAGGCACGACAACGCGACGGCCGCGCCGGCGATCGGATGGCCCAATCCGGCGACAAGCCACACCGTCGGCAGGGCGATCGAGGCGACGAAGAACCCGATGCGGACGAGCGTCCGGCGCGCGCCCGGATCGGCGCCGACGAACTCGCGCGTCAGGAACGTGCCGCGCGAATGGCCGGCGTCGAGCAGCCGCGCGCCCATCACGCTCGGCCGCTGTCGCGTGCCCGGCGGGCCGACGCCGCGCGGGACGCCGAGCGCCTGCTCGAGCGTGAGCGCGTTCTCGGCGCTCCGCGTGAAGCGCCAGTACTCTTCCTTCAACAGCCAAGCGGCCAGCAGCAGCGCGACGCCGGCCGATGCGATCCACGTCGCTCCCTGGTCGGGCCGCACGATCGCCTCGAGGATCACCGCGCCGGACGCATGACCGAGCACGAGATAGGCGAGCGGCACGCGCAGCGTGTGCCACTGGCGGATCGGCTTCAGGCTCGCGTAGATCATGGCGGTGCAGAACAGCACGGTCCACGCGAGCAGGATCGTCGCCGCCGCGAGGCCCCACATGCGGCGCGGGCGCACGTCGAGCCAGAGCGCGGCGACGAGCGCGGCGGCGACCGGCAGGAGCGCGAGCGCGAACACCGCCTCGCGCGACAGCCACGAAGTGCGGAAGCGCGACGCGGAGCGCCAGGCGTTGCGCGGGTTCGCGAGGTGCAGCGTCGACGAGCTCAGGCCCGCCACGATGAGGGCCAGGCCGATCCCGGCGGCGAGTGCAAGCGTTTGCCGCGGCGCGAGCGCGGGCCAGCCCAGGTACGTCGCGCCAAGCTCGGCGAGCGCGACGAGCGCCAGCACGCCGAGCCCCGCGCCCGAGAGCACCGTGAACGCGATGACCGAGAACGCCGCGTGCATCGTCAGCCGGCGAGCGCCCGGCGCGCGAGCGCGATCAGCCGGTCGAGCGGGGTCGCAGGCGCGTCGACCGTGCTCGCACGCAAGGGGGCCGCGCTCGGCACCGTCGGCGGTTCGCGCGGCGGAAGATAGCGGTTGACCGGCTTGTAGCCGAGCTCCTCGAGCAGTCCGAAGCCGCCGCGCTCCGCCGTGAGCTTGGACACGTGCGACGCCGGATCGTCGAAGTCGCCGAAGTGGCGCGCATGCGTCGGGCACGCGAGCACGCACGCGGGCTGCCGCTCGGCCTCGGGCAGCCGCTCGTCGTGCACGCGGTCGGCGCACAGCGTGCACTTCTTCATCGTCCCGCTCGACGCGTCGAGCTCGCGCGCGCCGTACGGGCACGCCCACGCGCACAGGTTGCAGCCCATGCAGCGGTCCTCGTCGACGAGCACGATGCCGTCGGCGCGCTTGTACGACGCGCCGGTCGGGCACACCGTCACGCACGCCGCGTCCTCGCAGTGCAGGCACGACATCGGCAGGTTGATCGTCTTGCTTTCCGGGAACGTGCCGACCTCGTAGTGGCGCACGCGGTTCAACCACGTGCCCGACGGATCGGCGCCGTAGGGATCGCTGTCGGTCAGCGGCCCCGCGATCGCGGATGCGCCGTTCCATTCCTTGCACGCGGTCGCGCAGGCATGGCAGCCGACGCAGGTGTCGAGGTCGATGACGAGGCCGAGCTTCATCGCACGGTCCAGCGCAGCACGTCGGGTGCGATCGTTTCGGTGGCCAGCGGCTCGACGAGCGGCCAGATGCCCTCCTCGCCGGGCGCGCACTTGACGACGTCGACCCGGAGGTCGAACCAGGCCGCCTGGCCGGTCACGGGATCCGAATTCGAAAAGCGCTTGCCGCCCGGCGCGGTCGGCAGGTGCTCGGCGATCAGGTGGTTGAGCAGGAATCCGGCCTGCGCCTCGGGCGCTTGCTTGTCGAGGCCCCACGCGCCGGCCTGCTTGCCGATCGCATTCCACGTCCACACCGTATGCGGCTCCGTGCCTTCCATCGTCTTGAGCCGGCAGCGCACGCGCGACAGCGGCGAGACGACCCACACCCAGTCGCCGTCCGCGAGCCCGCGCTCGCGCGCGCTGCGCGTGTTCATGTGCAGCGCGTTCTCGGCAACGATCTGCCGCAGCCACGCGTTCTGCGAATCCCACGAGTGGTACATCGCCATCGGCCGCTGCGTGATCGCGTGAAACGGATATTGCGCGCCATCGGTCGCCGCGATCTCGAGCGGCGCATGCCAGGCGGGCAGCGGATCGAAGTACTCGGCGAGCCTTTGCGCATCGGCGGGGTCGCTCGGGCACGGGCCGTCGTAGCGGCCCTGGCCCGCGAGCCGGAAGCGCTGCAGCGGCTCCGACCACAGCTGCATGATGATCGGCTCGGTGTCGATCGTGAAGCCGACGCGCTTCGCGAACTCGAGGTAGCGCTGGTTCACGTGGCGGTACCATTGCAGCGACGGCGGCAGCTCGAACGCGAAGAACGACTGGTTCTCGACGTAGCGCTCCCACTGCTGCGGATTGGGCTCGCCGACGAGCGACTTCTTCCCGTCCGCGCCGCGCCAGCCGGCGAGGAAGCCGATGCCCGGCATCTTCTCGTAGCGCACGATGAAGTCGCGATAGTCCTTGTAGCGCCGCGAGCCGTCGGGCTTGGTGAACGCCGGGAAGCCGAGGCGCGAGGCGAGCTCGACCAGGACTTCCTGCCACGGCCGCACGTCGCGGTCGGGCGCGAGGATCGGGTGACGGATCGCGTCGGCGGGCGCATCGGGTTCGGAAATCGGCCGGTCGAGCAGGCTGATCGCGTCGTAGCGCTCGAGGTAGGTCGTGTCGGGCAGCACGAGGTCGGCGAACGCGACGGTCTCCGAACGGAACGCGTCGCACACGACGATGAACGGGATCTTGTACTCGCCGTCCGCGTCCTTCGCCTTCAGCATTTCGCGCGTGCCCGACGTGTTCATCGCCGAGTTCCACGCCATGTTCGCCATGAACAGGATAAGCGTGTCGATCGGGTACGGATCGCCGGCCACCGCGTTGGCGATCACCATGTGCATGAGCCCATGCGCGGCGAGCGGCGACTCCCACGAATACGCCTTGTCGATGCGCAGCGGCGAGCCGTCGGCGTCTAGCGCCAGGTCCTCGGGCCGCGTCGGGAAGCCGAGCGGCGTGCCGCCGAGCGGCGAATGCGGGTTCGAGCGCGCGTTCGCCGGCAGCTGCGGCGGCGGCACCGGGCGCGGGTACGGCGCGCGCGCGCGGAAGTTGCCGGGGCCTTCGAGCGCGCCGAGCAGCATCTGGATCAGGTGCAGCGCGCGGCAGGTCTGGAAGCCGTTGCTGTGCGCCGAGACGCCGCGCATCGCGTACATCGACACCGGCCGTCCCACGACCTTGTCGTGCGTGCGGCCCCACGCGTCGGTCCAGGGAATGTCCAGCGTGATCGTCTGCTCGAACGCGACGTGCGCGATCTCGCGCGCGAGCCGGCGGATCGTGTCGGCCGGCACACCGCAACGCTCGGCGACGGCCTCGGGCGCGAACGACGCATCGAGGTAGCGCTCAGCTGCGAGCGAGAGCACGGTCTTCGCGCGGCGGCCGTCGGGCAGCGCGAACTCCCCGAACAGCGCAGGCCTGATGTCCGCCGCGAGCCCGCCGACGAGCGCGCCCGTCGCCTCGTCGTGGACGAGCGGACGTCCCTCGACGTTGCGCGCGAAGAGCCCGTGGTCGCTCGCGCCCTCGTCCTGGATCACTAGCCAGGGCGCGTTGGTGTAGCGCGCGAGGAACGCGTAGTCGATCGTCCCGTCCACGAGCAGCACGTGGACGATCGCGAGCGCGAGCAGGCCGTCGGTGCCGGGCCGGATCGGCACCCACTCGTCGGCGATCGCCGAGTAGCCGGTGCGAACCGGGTTGACGGAGACGAACTTCGCGCCGTGCCGCTTGAGCTTGTCGAGGCCGATCTTGATCGGGTTGCTCGAGTGGTCCTCGGCGACGCCCCACAGCATGAAGTACCGGGCGCGGTCGAAGTCCGGCGCGCCGAACTCCCAGAACGAATAGCCGATCGAATAGAGGCCGGCGGCCGCCATGTTGACCGAGCAGAAGCCGCCGTGCGCGGCCCAGTTCGGCGTGCCGAACTGTTGCGCCCACAGCCCGGTCAGCGCCTGCATCTGGTCGCGGCCGGTGAAGAACGCGAGCTTGCGCGGGTCGGTCGCGCGGATCGCGGCGAGGCGTTTCTCGACGATCGCGAGTGCCTCGTCCCACCCGATTTCCTCGAACTCGCCTTGGCCGCGCTCGGCGCCGGGCTTGCGGCGCAGCGGCTTGCGGAGCTTCGCCGGCGACAGTTGCTTCATGATGCCGGCCGAGCCCTTCGCGCAGATCACCCCACGGTTGACCGGGTGCTCCGGATTGCCCTGGATGAAGCGGATCTTGCCGTTCTCGAGCGTGACCTTGATGCCGCAGCGGCACGCGCACATGTAGCAGGTCGAGTACTCGACCTTCTGTTGCTCGCGCGGCTCGCTCGCGAGCGGACGGTTCTCGGGACGGATCGTCATGGGGATGAGGGCCACGCGATC
>DATBSV010000264.1:0-3315 GCA_036559685.1 Casimicrobiaceae bacterium | reverse complement strand
ACGGCCGGCCCGTCGGTCGAGGGTGTGTCCCAGTTCACGCTCGCGAACGGGCTCGAGGTCCTGCTCTTCCCGGACGACAGCAAGCCGACGACGACGGTCAACGTCACCTACAAGGTCGGCTCGCGCCACGAGAACTACGGCGAGACCGGCATGGCGCACCTGCTCGAGCACCTGATGTTCAAGGGCTCGCCGTCGTTCGAGGACGTGTGGAAGGAGTTCGGCAAGCGCGGGATGGAGGTCAACGGCACGACGTTCTACGACCGCACGAACTACTTCGAGACGTTCCCGTCGTCCGACGAGACGCTCGACTTCGCGCTCCGCGTCGAAGCCGAGCGCATGACCCAGGCGTTCATCGCGAAGGCGTCGCTCGACACCGAGATGACGGTCGTGCGCAACGAGTTCGAGAGCGGCGAGAACAATCCGCTGCGCGTGCTGTGGCAGAAGATGCAGGCCTCCGCGTACGACTGGCACAACTACGGCAAGTCGACGATCGGCGCGCGCTCCGACATCGAGAACGTCGACATCGCGCGGCTGCAGGGGTTCTACCGGACCTACTACCAGCCCGACAACGCGGTGCTCGTCGTGGCGGGGAAGTTCGATCCCGCGAAGACGCTTGCGCAAATCGCGAGGGACTTCGGCAGGATCCCGAAGCCGGCGCGTGCGCTGCCGCGGCTCTACACGTCCGAGCCTTCGGGCGACGGCGAGCACGTCGTCACCGTGCGCCGGGTCGGCAGCGCGCAGTACGTCGGCGCGTTGTTCCGCGTGATGCAGGGCGCGCATCCGGACTATGCGGCGATGGAGGCGCTCGGCGAGATCATGACGGTCGAGCCGGCCGGCCGGCTCTACCAGGCGCTGGTCGAGACGCGCAAGGCGACCTCCGTGCAGAACTGGAGCTTCGCGACCTACGACCCGGGCCCGTCGATCTTCTTCGCGCAGGTGCCCGTGGGCGAATCGGTCGATCCGGCGCGCGACGCGATGCTCGCAACGCTGTACGGCGTCAAGGCCAAGCCGATCACCGCGGCCGAGCTCGACCGCGTGCGCGCGAAGTTTTTGAAGGACTTCGACCAGACCGTCAACGACCCGCAGGCGTTCGGCGTCAACCTGTCGGAGTGGATCGCGCTCGGCGACTGGCGGCTGTACTTCCTGCATCGCGACCGCTGGCGCAAGCTGACGCCGGACGACGTGACGCGCGTCGCGGCCGACTACCTCAAGCCGGCGAACCTGACGCTCGGCACGTTCGTGCCCGACGCGAAGCCCGACCGCGCGCCCGCGGCGGTCGCGGTCGACGTTCCCGCGCTCGTCGCGGACTACAAGGGCGACACGGCGGTCGCCGCGGGCGAAGCCTTCGACCCGACGCCGGCGAACCTCGAGACGCGCACGCAGCGCGTCAAGCTCGCGAACGGCATGACGCTCGCGATGATGCCCAAGAAGACGCGCGGCGAGATCGTGCGCTTCTCGCTGCGCATGCGCTTCGGGACCGAGGAATCATTGAAGGGCACGGTGCCGATCGGCTCGCTCGCCGGATCGATGCTGTCGCTCGGCACGCGCGAGCGGCCGCGCCAGGCGTTCGACGACGCGCTCGACGCGCTTCGCTCGAAGGTCTCGTTCGGTGGAGGCTCGACGTCGGCGTCGGCCTCGGGCGAGACGGTGCGCGCGAACATCGGCCCGACGCTCAAGCTCGTCGCGGAGGCGATGAAGACGCCGGCGTTCGACGCGGGCGAGTTCGACAAGCTCGTGCGCGCGGGCCTCGCGTCGATCGAGAAATCGCGGACCGATCCGCAGGCGATCGCGGGCCGCGCGTTCAACCGGCACCTCAAGCCCTATCCGGCGGGCGACGTGCGCGAGACGCCGACGTTCGACGAGCAGGCCGCACGACTGCGCGCCGCCAAGCTCGACGACGTCAAGGCATTCCAGGCGAAGTACTACGGCGCGTCGGATGCGGAGCTCGCGGTCGTCGGCGATTTCGATCCGGTCGAGGTTCGCGGGCTCGCCGAGCAGCTGTTCGGCGGCTGGAAGAGCCCGTCCGGCTACGCGCGCGTGCCCGATCCTTTCCTCGCGACCAAGCCGCTCCTGCAGACGATCGAGACGCCGGACAAGGCGAACGCGGTGCTCGTGGGCGGCATGGCGATCCCGATGTCCGACCGCTCGGGCGACTACGCGTCGATGCTCGTCGCCGAGCGCATCCTCGGCGGCGCGACCGAGTCGCGCATGTTCTCGGTCGTGCGCCAGCAGATGGGGCTGTCGTACGGCGTCGGCACGTTCCTCGAGGACGGGCGCCTCGACGACAACTCGACGCTGGGCCTGTACGCGATCTACGCGCCGCAGAACGTCGAGAAGGTGCGCGCCGCGATCGGCGAGCAGGTGAAGCTCGCGATCGACAAGGGGTTCACCGCGGAGGAAGTCGACAACGCCAAGCGTGCGCTTCTCGAGGAGCGGCGCGCGACGCGCGCGCAGGATGCCGCGGTCGCAGGCTCGCTCGTTTCACAGGCATATCTGGGTCGTACGTGGGCGTTCTCCGCCGACCTCGACCGCGCGATCGGCGCGGTCACCGTCGACGGCGCGAACGCCGCGCTGCGCAAGTACCTGAAGCCCGCCGACCTCGCGACGTTCCTGGCCGGCGACTTCGCGAAGAAGTGACGCGCTAGCGACGACGGGCCGGCATGGCGCTCGCGCCGCGGCCTTCGATGTGCCGGAACGTGATCCGGCCCTTGGAGAGGTCGTAAGGCGAGAGCTCGAGCGACACCTTGTCGCCCGCGATGATGCGGATGTGGTGCTTGCGCATCTTGCCCGCGCTGTACGCGACGAGCGCGTGACCGTTGTCCAGCGTGACGCGGTAGCGCGAATCGGGCAGCACTTCGTCGACGACGCCGTTCATCTCGAGGAGTTCTTCCTTGGCCATCGGGATCCTTGGTGGGTGGGAAAACGAAAAGCCCGGCGTGTGCCGGGCTCCTCGGGATGCTATGACCGGGACGGCTCGCGAGCCATCGCCGGCCGGTCGATCATTCCGCCGCGCGGATGTTCGACGCCTGCGGTCCCTTCGGACCGGGAACTACGTCGAACGAGACGCGTTGGCCTTCCTTGAGGGTCTTGAAGCCCGACCCCTGGATGGCGGAGAAATGCGCGAACAGGTCCTTGCCGCCATCTTCAGGCGTCACGAAACCAAAACCCTTCGCATCGTTGAACCACTTCACGGTACCGGTAGCCATTGCTTGACTTTCCTAGAGTAGAGACAGGGAAACACCCCCTATCGAGGGGCGAAGGTCAAGTCGGCGGGTAAGAGGAGAGGGACCGCGAGAACCGCGGCGCCCGGACCGG
>DATBSV010000263.1:0-3214 GCA_036559685.1 Casimicrobiaceae bacterium | reverse complement strand
ACCTCTTCCGGCCCGATCACCTCGACCTCCGCCCCAAGGCGCATCAAGTCATGCACGCTCTGGTCGGATTTCTCGATCGGAATCGTGCAACGCACCCACCCGCGCTTGTCGGGCTTCCCCGCGGTCTTCGCGACCGCCTGCTCGACGTACGAGCCCAGCAGTCCCACGAGCTCCCGCCCGCGCGGTGACAGGCGGATGATCGCGCTGCCGCCGTAGGTCGCGAGCTCGTACTCGCGCGACGAGCGCGTCCAGTAGGCGGCAAGGTCGAACGCCGAGGGTCGCGCGAATTCCTCGTCGAGCGGCTCGACGTCGACCATGCGCCCGACACGGTACGTCCTGTACGCGCCGCCCTTCTGCGCGACGAGGTACCAGATGCCCGCCTTGAGCACGAGACCGAGCGGGCCAACCTTGCGCTGGTAGCGGCTCGACGCTTCGCCATAGCGGAACGCGAGGTAGCGCGCGCTCCACACAGCGCGCGCGATCGCAGGCAGGTACGCGACCTGGTCGCTCGCGTGGAACCAGCCCGACGCGTCGAGATGGAAGCGCGACGCCATTCGTTCGGCGCGCGCGCCCGCCGGCAGCGCGGCCATCAGCTTGGTGCGCGCCATCGAGAGCAAATCGGAAATACCGAGCTCGGCCGCCGGGCCGGGGAGTCCCGCGAGAAACAGCGTTTCCGCCTCGTTCTCGGTGAGTCCCGTCAGCTGCGTCCGGAAGCCGTCGGCGAGGCGGAAGCCGCCGGCGCGCCCGCGATCGGCGACGACCGGGATGCCCGCGGCGGAGAGCTGGTCGATGTCGCGCAGGATCGTGCGCTCCGAAACCTCGAGCTTCTCCGCCATGTCGGCAGCGGTCTGCCGTCCGCGCGCCTGGAGGCTCAGCAGGATCGACAACAGGCGGCTCGCGCGCATTCGAGCATGCTAGCCGAAAAACATGACACTCGATGTCGTGTATGGCAGCGCCTAATGCCGGCATGCCGACCGAAAGCTCCGCGACCCGCGCGCTGAACCTCGCCGCGCTCTATGGCGTGCCGATGCTCGTCGCCGCGCTCGCGATCGGCGTCGCGCTCGGCCAGCCCCTCCCTACACCGCAAGGAGCACCCGTCATGCACGTCGATCCCGCCGTTTCAGGTCTCCACGACTTCGACTTCCTCGTCGGCGAGTGGAAGGTCCGCCATCGCCGGCTGAAGGAGCGCCTCGCGAACAGTCATGAATGGATCGAGTTCGACGGGACGTCGACGTCGTGGAAGGTGATGGACGGCGCGGCGCTCGTCGACGACAACGTGCTCGAGCTCCCCGCGGGCCCCTACCGCGCGGCGGGCCTGCGCGCCTACGAGGCCAGGTCTGGCCAGTGGTCGATCTGGTGGCTCGACGGCCGGACGCCGCTCGGCCCGCTCGACCCGCCGGTGCGCGGCGGCTTCCGCGACGGCGTCGGCACCTTCCTGGCCGACGAGGATTTCCACGGCAAGCCGATCAAGGTGCGGTTCCAATGGTCCCGGATCACGCCGGCCTCGGCGCGGTGGGAGCAGGCGTTCTCCCCGGACGGCGGGGCGACCTGGGAAACCAACTGGGAAATGGACTTCACCCGGGTGCGGTGACCGCCCGCCCGCGGGACGGTAGCCTTTAGGTCGCCGTCGTCGGGTCCATGACGCTCGAAACCTGCGACACCTTGTTCGCCGGGAATCCGCCTTTTTTCGCGTGCTCGCGGATCTGCGCCTCGTTCTCGGCCAGGTACACACAGTAGACCTTGTCGCCGGTCACGTAGCTCTCGACCCACTGGATGGTCGGCCCCATCGTCCTCAGGACGTCACACGACTTGGTCGCGACGTCTTTCAGTTGCGCGGGCGACAGCTTGCCGGCGCCGGGCAGGTCGCGCTCGATCACGTAGCGGTTCAGGTGGCTCATCAGGGGTCTCCTAAGGGGGGACGTCGATTCAATGCTGCCACCGGACATGGCCGCCGACTACGCGAGGAATCCCCTAGGCGCAGACACGAAGCTCCGGGGAATTCTTGCGGCGCAACACGCTCCAAAGGATGGCGCGCCGGCCCAGGCGACCCTTGCGCGCCGCCCTCCGGTCCCAACATGGACAAAACACGGGCGAGGGAGGTGCGGACACCGCCCCTTTTTGTTACACTTCAAGGCTTTGCTGCAAGCCGAGGAAGGTTAGTGCTTACTCCTCTCAGTTTCACGCTGCTGCGCCAGCTCTCGGACGGCGATTTCCACTCGGGCGAGGACCTCGCTGCGAAGGTGGGGCTCACGCGCGCCCGGGTTTCGCAGCTCCTGCGTCAGGCTGAGACCGCCGGGCTTTCGCTCGAGCGGGTGCGCGGGCTCGGCTATCGCCTGAAGACCGCCCCCGACTTCCTCGACGCGGCTGCCGTGCGGCTCGCGCTCGCGGAGTTCGGCGCGAAAGTCGCGAAGCCCGGCGCCCCGGTTCCCAAGCCGCAGGTGCCGGTCGAGGAAGACCTGGCGCTGAACGGCCACGATCGGCCGACGTTCGATCGCACGCCGCCGGCGCTCCAGGTCGAGGTCGCCGACCAACTCGACTCGACGTCGACCGAGCTGCTTCGCCGCGCACCGCGCCGCGACATCCACGGCGCCGTGCTCGCCGCCGAATGGCAGACCGCCGGCCGCGGCCGCCGCGGCCGCTCGTGGACCGCCGTCGCCGGCGGATCGATCACGTTCTCGATGGGCTGGCGCTTCGAGCAGGGCGCCGGCTTCCTCGCGGGCCTGTCGCTCGCAGTCGGCGTTGCTGTCGCGCGCGCGCTCGAGAAGGAAGGCTTCGACGGCATCGACCTCAAGTGGCCGAACGACCTCGTGTTCCGCCATCACAAGCTCGGCGGCATCCTGATCGAGGTCAACGGCGATGCGCTCGGCCCGTCGACGGTCGTCGTCGGCGTCGGCGTCAACTCGCGCATGCCGCGCGAAGTGCGGCGCGAGATCGCGCAGCCGGTCACCGACCTGCAGGCGGTCGCGGGCCGCGGCGCGAAGCCGGTCGACCGCAACCGCGTGCTCGCGCGCCTGATCGCCGAGGTCGCGTCGATGCTCGCCGCGTACGCCGAGCACGGCTTCGCGCCGATCGCGGCCGAGTGGCAGCAGCGCCACGCGTACCAGGGCAAGCCGGTGAAGCTCGTGCTGCCCGACGGCGCCGCGGTCAAGGGCACGGTCGCCGGCGTCGACGCCAGCGGCGCGCTCGTGCTCGCCGACGGACCGCGCCGCTCGCG
>DATBSV010000262.1:0-6840 GCA_036559685.1 Casimicrobiaceae bacterium | reverse complement strand
TCGGCGTACTACGGCGACACGTTCGACGGCGGCGCGCGCGAGAAGAGCGCGACGGTCACGCTCGGCTTCGGCGACCTCACGAAGGACCGCTACAACGCGTTCGTGTCGATGCAATGGATGAAGCAGGAGCCGCTGTTCGGCCGCGACCGGCCGTTCATGTCGAGCTCGTACATCCCGTCCGAGGGCCTCGACTCGACGTCCGGGCGCTCGTTCCCGGGCAACGTCGCCGTCCCGGGCATCGGCAACCGCAACCCGCTGTACCCGAATTGCGCGCCGTCGCTGACCGCCGATCCCGAGGTGTATCCGGGCCAGTGCCGCTTCGACCCGAACCCGTTCCTGGGCTCGCTGCCCGAGGTCGAGAAGTTCAACATGGTCGCGCGCGGGACGTTCCAGCTCACGCCCGACCACCAGGCGTTCATCGAGGGCCTCTACGCGAAGAACGAGTACCGGTTCGTGCTGCAGCCGGTGCCGATCGGCACGGGCGTGCTGTTCCCGGCCTCGGGCCCGGGCGCGCCCGGCTTCCTGCTGCCTCCGACGTCGCCGTTCTACCCGCACGACTTCGCGGCTCAATTCGGGCTCGACGGCCAGCCGCTCGACATCCAGTGGCGCGCGTTCGATGCGGGCCTGCGCGACTCGACGACGACGTCGGAGCAGACGCGCGTCGTCGCCGGCTTCAAGGGCGTCGTGAAGGGCTGGGACTACGAGGCCGCCTACAGCTACAACCTGAGCAAGGACACCGACCACCTGAACGGCGGCTACCTGTCGCAGACCGCGCTGCTTCCGATCATCAACAGCGGCAACGTCAACCCGTTCGGGCCCAACACGCCGGAGATCGTGTCGCAGCTCACGGGGACGGCGATCCAGGCCGACGCGCGCTCGTCGAAGTCGACCGTCAACGCGATCGACGGCAAGGTCAGCAACGAGATCTACAACCTGCCGGCCGGTCCGCTCGCGGTCGCGTTCGGCGGCGAGTGGCGCAAGGAGAAGTACGACTCGGTGTCGGCCGACATCCTGGCGTCGGGCGACATCGTCGGCTACGGCACGTCGAGCCCGACCGTCACCGGCGATCGCAAGGTGTACGCGTTCTTCGCCGAGGCGATCGTCCCGATCATCAAGGGCCTCGAGCTCGACGCGGCCGTGCGCTTCGACCACTACAGCGACTTCGGCTCGACGACCAACCCGAAGCTCTCGCTGCGCTGGCAGCCGACCAAGAACTTCCTGGCGCGCGCGTCGTACGGCACCGGCTTCCGCGCACCGGCGCTTCCGGAGCTGTTCTCGCCGCTGGTGACGACCAACACGCAGCCCGGCCTCTCCGACCCGGTGCGCTGCCCGATCACCAACGACCAGGTGAACGACTGCGTCACGCAGTTCGTCAGCGTCCAGGGCGGCAACACCCAGCTCAAGCCCGAGGAGTCGACGCAGTACTCGGTCGGTGCGGTGTGGGAGCCGCTCGACGGGCTCTCGCTCGGCGTCGACTGGTACAGCATCAAGCTCAAGGACCAGGTCGGCTTGCTCAACCCTGCGGCGGTGCTCGGCGACGTCGTGCAGTACGCGGCGTTCATCACGCGCGGCCCGACCGACCCGAACTTCCCGACGCTGCCCGGCCCGATCACCGCGATCACGACGCTGTTCACGAACCTCGGCGAGACGCGGATCGAGGGCGTCGACGTCGACTTGCGTTACCGCACGCCGCAGACGGCGGCCGGCCGGTTCCGCTTCGGCCTGCAAGGCACCTACTACACGAAGTACGACATCCAGCAGATCGACGGCAGCTTCGCCGGGCAGATCGGCCTGTACTCGGGCATCGGCGGCGCGATCAACCGCTGGAAGCACTACGCATCGATCGACTGGGAATACGGCGCGTGGGGCGCGACGCTCGCGCAGACCTTCGGGCTCGGCTACACGGACGCGAACCCCGACGTCAACGGCAACCCGCGCCGCGTCGGGAACTACGACGTCTACGACCTGCAGGTGCGCTTCACCGGCGTCAAGAACCTGACGATCTCGGCGGGCATCAAGAACCTGTTCGACCGCGCGCCGCCGTTCACCAACCAGGCCTTCACGTTCCAGAACGGTTACGACCCGTCGTATGCCGATCCGCGCGGAGGGTTCTGGTACGCGAACATCGGTTACAAATTCCTTTAATCGACAGGCGGGGCGGGGAGC
Source organism: Casimicrobiaceae bacterium (assembly GCA_036559685.1). Classification (GTDB taxonomy): domain Bacteria; phylum Pseudomonadota; class Gammaproteobacteria; order Burkholderiales; family Casimicrobiaceae; genus VBCG01. The sequence goes on along the minus strand of DATBSV010000262.1, from coordinate 4,674 downwards.
GCGTCAGAAAAGCGCTCCCTGCCTCCCGCCGTCGCGCGCCGGCGGCCGGAACTTCGACGCGTCGAGCTTGACGCGCGCGCCTTCCTCGTTGAGCCCGAAGCGGCGGCACGCGACCTCGAAGCGCTTCTCGATGATGTCGGCGAACACGCCGGTGCCGCGCATGCGCGTTCCCCACTCCGAGCGGTAGTCCTTCCCGCCGCGCAGGTTCTGCACGAGGCTCATGACGTGCGCGGCGCGATCGGGGTAGTGGGTCAGGAGCCAGTCGCGGAACAGCGGCGCGACCTCGAGCGGCAGCCGGAGCATCACCCAGCCCGCGCCTTTCGCGCCCGCTTGCGCCGCCGCCTCGAGGATCGCCTCGAGATCCCGGTCGTTGAGCTGCGGGATCACCGGCGCGACCATCACGCCGGTCGGCACGCCGGCGTCGGCAAGTGCGCGAACCGCCTGCAGCCGTCGCGCCGGCGCGCTCGCGCGCGGCTCGAGCTTCCGCGCGAGGTCGGGGTCGAGCGTCGTGATCGACAGATACGCGCGCGCCATGCCCTTCGCAGCCATCGGGGCCAGGATGTCGAGGTCGCGCTCGACGAGCGCGTTCTTGGTCACGATCGAGAACGGGTGCTCGTGCTCGGCGAGGACCTCGAGCACCTGGCGCGTGATCTTCCACTCGCGCTCGATCGGCTGGTACGGATCGGTGTTGGTGCCGAGCGCAATCGGCTCGCACACGTAGCCGGGCTTGGCGAGCTCCTCGCGCAGGAGCTTCGGCGCGTCGGGCTTCGCGAACAGCTTCGTCTCGAAATCGAGGCCCGGTGACAGGTCGAGATACGCGTGCGTCGGCCGCGCATAGCAGTAGATGCAGCCGTGCTCGCAGCCCTGGTAGGGATTGATCGACGCGTCGAACGGGATGTCCGGCGAGCGGTTGCGCGTGATGATCGTGCGCGCCAGCTGGATCGAGACGGTGGTCCGGACCTGGCGCGCGGTCTCCTCGCCGATCTCGGGATCCGGCTCGCGCGTCCAGCCGTCGTCGACCGCGACGCGGGTGGCGTCGCGGAACCGGTTGTCCGGGTTGAACGTCGCGCCGCGCCCGCGCTTGGGTCCGGGCGGCGAGACTGGGGCGAGTGGGTCGGTCGCCATCGAACGATTGTACGCTCACTTGGCGAACCGCGCCCGGCGCGGGGTTCCGCGCCGGGCAGGTCAGTGCTTACTTACGCGTGGACCAGCGCCGCATCGAGGGTGATCGTCGCCTTGAGGACCTTCGACACCGGGCACCCGGCCTTCGCGCCGTTCGCGATCTCGGCGAACTTGGCCGCTTCGATGCCGGCGACCTTCGCGCGCGTCGTCAGGTGGATCGCGCTGATCGAAAAACCGCCCTCGACCTTGTCGAGCGTCAGCGAGGCGTTCGTCTCGATCGACTGCGGCGGATGCCCCGCGTTGCCGAGCGCGAACGACAGCGCCATCGAGAAGCAGCCCGCGTGCGCGACCGCGATCAATTCCTCGGGATTGGTGCCCTTGCCGTCGCCGAAACGCGCCTTGAACGTGAACGGAACGTCCTTGAGCGTGCCGCTTTGCGTGGTCAGCGTTCCAGATCCGTCTTGCGCGCCGCCGTGCCAGCGCGCCGATGCCGTGCGTTGCATGCTTGTCGTCTCCGTGGGTGGCGGCGCGGACGCTGCGCCGCCGTGGGCTAAGATTACGCGCGCGTCACGCGCACCGCCACCGGACATGACGACACCGAAATCGAAGACGCACGGGTTCGACACACTGTCGCTGCACGCGGGAGCACGACCCGACCCGACCACTGGCTCGCGCGCGACGCCGATCTACCAGTCGGCGTCGTTCGTGTTTCCCGACAGCGACCACGCCGCCGCGTTGTTCAACATGGAGCGCGCGGGCCACGTCTACTCGCGCATCTCCAACCCGACCAACGCGGTGCTCGAGGAGCGCATCGCGGCCCTCGAGGGTGGCGTCGGCGCGATCGCGACGGCGAGCGGCCAGGCGGCATTGCATCTCGCGATCGTGACGCTGATGGGCGCGGGCGCGCACATCGTCGCGTCGCGCGCGCTCTACGGCGGCTCGCACAACCTGCTCGACTACACGCTGCCGCGCTTCGGCATCACGACGACGTTCGTCGACCCGCGCGACCTCGACGCGTGGCGGCGCGCGATCCGTCCCCAGACGCGGCTCATGTTCGGCGAGACGCTCGGCAACCCGGGCCTCGACGTGCTCGACATCCCGCGCATCTCCGCGCTCGCGCACGAGCACGGCATGCCGCTGCTCGTCGACGCCACGTTCACGACGCCGTGGCTCCTCAAGCCGTTCGATCACGGCGCCGACCTCGTCTACCACTCGGCGACCAAGTTCCTGTCCGGCCACGGCGTGGTCATCGGCGGGCTGCTCGTCGACGGCGGCACCTTCGATTGGGAAGGCGGCAAGTTCCCGACGCTGACCGAGCCCTACGCCGGCTTCCACGACATGCGCTTTTCCGAGGAATCGACGACGGCGGCCTTCCTGCTCCGCGCGCGGCGCGAGGGCCTGCGCGACTTCGGCGCCTGCATGGCGCCGATGACCGCGTGGCAGATCCTGCAAGGGATCGAGACGCTTCCCGTGCGCATGGAGAAGCACGTCGCGAACGCGCGGCGCATCGTCGCGTTCCTGCTCGAGCAACCGATGGTCGCGTCGATCGCGTACCCGGAGTTGCCCGGCCATCCCGACCACGCGCTCGCGGCGAAGCTCCTGCCGCGCGGCTGTGGCGCCGTCTTCCCGGTCGACCTCAAGGCGACCCGCGAGCAGGGCCGCCGGTTCATCGAGTCGCTGCGCCTGTTCTCGCATCTCGCCAACGTCGGCGACGCGAAGTCGCTCGTCATCCACCCGGCGTCGACGACGCATTTCCGCATGAGCGCGGACGACCTGAAGCGCTCGGGCATCGGCGAGGGCACCATCCGGCTGTCGATCGGCCTCGAGGATCCGAACGACCTGATCGAGGACCTGTCGCGCGCGCTCTACGCGGCGGGCAAGGCGTGAGCGCTTCGACCCCGCGGCCGGCGCTGCTTCTCGCGCTGGGTGTCCCCGACGCGTTCCGCGACCGACTCGCCGCGCATTACGACGTGCTCGGCCCGTACGACGGGCGGTTCGGCGACGCGGTCGCCGCGCTGCCGCGTCGCGATGCGCAACGCGTCGCGGTGATCGTTGCGTACGGCACGACGAAGGTGACGCCGACCGTGATCGACGCGCTTCCTGCGCTTGCGTTGGTATGCTGCGTCGGCAGCGGCTACGAAGGCGTCGACCTCGACGCGGCGCGCGCGCGCGGCATCGCGGTCGCGAACAGCGTCGGCTCGAATGCGTCCGCGGTGGCCGACCTCGCCGTCGGCCTGATGATCGCGAGCGTCCGCGGCATCGCCGCCGGCGACGCGTTCGTGCGCCGCGGCGACTGGTCGCGCGGAAAGCGCCACGGCGACGTGCGCGGGCTCACCGGTCGGAAGGTCGGCGTCTTCGGTCTCGGCGCGATCGGCACGAAGATCGCGCAGCGCTGCGAGGCGTTCGAGACCGACGTCGCCTACCACGGACGCGCGCCGCACGCCGGCGCACGCTGGCCGTTCCATGCGACGCTGCTCGGCCTCGCGCACTGGGCCGACATCCTGATGATCGCCGTGCGCGCGGGACCCGACAATCGCCACGCCGTCGATGCCCGCGTCCTCGCCGCGCTCGGACGCGACGGCCACGTCGTCAACATCACGCGCGGCTCGGTGATCGACGAAGCCGCGCTGGTCCGCGCGCTCGCCGACGGCACGATCGCGGGGGCCGGGCTCGACGTGTTCGAGCACGAGCCCGTCGTCCCCGACGAGCTGCGTGCACTGCCCAACGTCGTGTTGACGCCGCACCTCGGCGGCGCCGCCGACGAGGCGCAGGACGCGATGCGCGAGACGACGTGGCGCAACGTCGAGGCGTTCGCGACGCGCGGTACGGTCGTCCATCCGGTGCTCGCGGGATGAAGCTCAAGGTTCGCGGGGAGACGGTCTACGCCTACACGGGCACGCGCGCGTTCGATCCCGCGAAGCCGACCGTCGTGTTCGTGCACGGCGCCGCGCACGACCACTCGGTGTGGCTGCTCCAGTCGCGCTACTTCGCGAACCACGGGCGCAACGCGCTCGCGCTCGACCTGCCGGGACACGGGCGCAGCGGCGGCGCGGCGCTGGCGTCGGTCGAGGCGATCGCCGGCTGGCTCGTCGATACGTTCGACGCGGCCGGGGTCGAGCACGCGTCGATCGTCGGTCACTCGCTCGGCGCGCTCGCGTCGCTCGCGTGCGCGGCCCACCATCCGTCGCGCGTCGACAAGCTAGCGCTGCTCGGTCCGGCCGCGCCGATGGAGGTTAGCGAAGGCCTGCTCGCCGCCGCGAAGGCGGACGATCCGGTCGCGTACGAGCTGATCAGCGGCTGGTCGACGAGCTACGGCAAGCAGCTCGGCGGCAACACGGTGCCGGGGATGTGGCTCGTCGGCAACGACCTGCGCCTGATGCAGCGCACGCCGCCTGGCGTCCTCCACACCGATCTCGTCGCCTGCAACGCGTGGACCGGCGGCGTCGACGCGGCGACGCGCGTGCGCTGTCCGACGCTGGTCGTGATGGCCGCTCGCGACCTGATGACGCCGCCGCGCGCTGCGAAGCCGGTGATCGACGCGCTCGCCAGCGT
>DATBSV010000261.1:0-11717 GCA_036559685.1 Casimicrobiaceae bacterium | reverse complement strand
CCCAGGCGCAAGCCCCGCTTCGTGCTCTGACGCCCCCGGTTAGACTCGGGGGATGCGGCTCCTGCGCTTCCTCCGCATCCTGCGCGTCGCGCTCAAGCACGGCCTCGACGAGTTCCTGCTCGGCCACGAGCGCGTGCGGGGACTGCGGCCGTTCGTCAACCGCGTCCTGTTCTGGCGCGACCTGTCACAGCCGCGCGCGGTGCGGCTGCGCCTCGCGCTGATCGACCTCGGCCCGATCTTCGTCAAGTTCGGGCAGGTGCTGTCGACGCGGCGCGACATCCTGCCGACCGACATCGCCGACGAGCTCGCGCAGCTGCAGGATCGCGTGCCGCCGTTCCCGAGCGAGCAGGTCATCGCGACGCTCGAGCGCGTCTACAAGCGTCCGGTCGACCAGGTCTTCGTGAGCTTCGACCGCGAGCCGATCGCGAGCGCGTCGGTCGCGCAGGTGCATTTCGCCGAGCTGCCTGCGCCCGACGGCGGCGTGCCGACGCCGGTCGCCGTCAAGGTGCTGCGCCCGTCGATTCAGGACGTGATCGGGAAGGACCTCGCGCTGATGCACATCGCGGCGTCGTTGATCGAGCGGTTGTGGTCGGACGGCAAGCGCCTCAAGCCGCGCCAGGTCATCGCCGAGTTCGAGAAGACGATCCGCGACGAGCTCGATCTCACGCGCGAGGCGGCGAACTGCTCGCAGCTGCGCCGCAACTTCCTGCACTCGCCGCTGCTGCTTGTCCCGGAGGTGTACTGGGACTACACCGAGCGCGACGTGCTCGTGATGGAGCGCATGGCCGGCATCCCGATCGGGCGCATCGACGAGCTCAGGGCCGCGGGCGTCGACCTGAAGCGCCTCGGGCGCGCTGGCGTCGAGATCTTCTTCACGCAGGTGTTCCGCGACGGCTTCTTCCACGCGGACATGCATCCGGGCAACATCTTCGTCGCCGTCGACGCCGCCGACTTCGGCAAGTACGTCGCGCTCGACTTCGGCATCGTCGGCACGCTGTCCGACACCGACAAGCGCTACCTCGCCGTCAATTTCCTCGCGTTCTTCCGGCGCGACTACCACCGCGTCGCGACCGCGCACGTCGAGTCGGGCTGGGTGCCGCCGGGCACGCGCGTCGACGAGCTCGCGGCCGAGATCCGCGTCGTGTGCGAGCCGATCTTCGACCGGCCGCTGTCGCAGATCTCGCTCGGCAAGGTGCTGCTGCAGCTGTTCCGCGCGTCGCGCCGGTTCAACGTCGAGATCCAGCCGCAACTCACGCTGTTGCAGAAGACGCTGCTGAACGTCGAAGGCCTCGGTCGCCAGCTCGACCCCGAACTCGACCTGTGGACGACCGCGATGCCGTTCCTCGAGCGCTGGATGGAGGACCAGATCGGCCCGCGCGCGCTCGCGCGCCGCTTCGAGGCCGAGGCACCCTACCTGATCGCCGCGCTGCCGGAACTTCCGCGGCTCATCCACCGCCGTCTCTCGGCGCCGCCGCCGCCGATCGACCTCGCGATCGCGGTGCTGGTCGCCGCGCAGCACGCGCGCAACCGCTGGCTCGCGATCATCGCGATCCTGCTCGTGCTCGGCTTGCTCGAAGTGCTCGTCCGGCCGCTGTAGCTAGCGGTTGCGGACCGTCTTGTCGACGCGGTAGACGGCCGGCGCCAGCTCGGGCGGCCGGCGCGCCGCGCCGACGCCGGCGAGCGGCGCGCGCCGCAGGAAGGTGTTGGCCTCGCCCATGACCAGCCGCACGAGATCCTCGAGCGCCGGTTCCTCGATCGCGTCGGCCGGGAATTCGAGCGCGACCGACTCGAAGCGGTCGACGTTCCGCATCGTGACTTCGACGGTCTGGCGACGGTAGTCGGGCACGAAGCGGATCGTGGCGAGCACCGCCGGCTCGACGATGAACACGCCGAAGCGGTGCGTGCGCGTCTCGTCCAGCTCGGTCCGGTACTGGTAGCGGATCTGGCAGCTGGTGAGGCGGCTCTCGATCGCGTTGACTTGCGGCGCGGGGATCTTGAGCGTGAGCTGCTTCTCGCCGGCGAGCTTGTAGAACAGCTCGATCTGCTCGATCGCGTCGAAGGCGCCGATCGGCTTGCGGCGGAACGACAGGAAGCCGTTCTCGAACTTGGGGGACTGGATCGTCAGGATCTCGTTGACCCGGAATTCGTGCGAGGTGACCGGCTTGATGACCTCGAGGTGGGCGATAGCCTCGTCCAGCCACTTGAAGGCTTTCCAGAGCCGGCGGTCGATTTCGCGCGACGCCTCCTCGATCGGACGTCGTGCGGCATCCCCCTGCCCCTTAACGGCGTCCGACTGGGCACGCAACGTATCGAGGAGGGAGCCGCTGCCGTTCGAATTCTTGGATTCCGTCATCGTTCCGAAGGTAACACGGTAGTTCCGAGGGGCTGCCTCGGCCGTTCGGACGTGCGCGACCCAAGCGCCGGCCTCCCGGACCCCCTTCCATGCAAGGCCCGTGCCGACATGTAGGACACCGGGGCTAGGCCCGCTCGGATGACGCAGTGCGGGATGCAATACAATCCGCGCGACCGTCCGCCCACCCCCCACCGCCGATCCGAGGACCCCTCCGCCGTGGCATTGCTCGAAGTCCGTCAGGTCACCCGCCGCTTCGGTGCCTTCACCGCGGTCGACAACGTCAGCTTCGACGTCAAGGCCGGCGAATTCTTCACGCTGCTGGGCCCCTCCGGCTGCGGCAAGACGACGCTCCTGCGCATGATCGCGGGCTTCGACCTGCCCGACCTCGGATCGATCGTGCTCGACGGCAAGGACCTCAAGGACACGCCGCCCGAGAAGCGGCCGATCCATACGGTGTTCCAGAGCTACGCGCTGTTCCCGCACATGACAGTGCAGCAAAACGTCGCGTTCCCGGTCAAGATGGCCGGCGCCGACGACGACGAGATCCGCGCGAAGACGAAGGCGACGCTCGAGCTCGTCAAGCTCGACGCGAAGGCGGCGAGCTTCCCGCACGAGCTCTCGGGGGGCCAGAAGCAGCGCGTCGCGCTCGCGCGCGGCCTGGTCAACCGCCCGCGGCTGCTCCTGCTCGACGAGCCGCTCGGTGCGCTCGACGCGAAGCTGCGCGAGCAGATGCAGCTCGAGCTGATCCGCCTGCAGAAGGAATCCGGCGTCACTTTCGTGTTCGTCACGCACGCGCAAGCCGAGGCGCTCGCGCTGTCGCACCGGATCGCGGTGATGGACCATGGCCGCATCGAGCAGCTCGACGAGCCCTCGCGCCTCTACGGCTTCCCGCGCAACCGCTTCGTCGCCGATTTCATCGGCAACGTCAACATGCTCGAGGCCACGGTCGCGTCCGCCGGGACCTCGCTCACGCTCGACCTGCCCAAGCTCGGGAAGGTGGTCGCGCCGTCGAAGGAAGGCGTGCGCACGGGGCAGAAGGGCGTGTTCGTGATCCGGCCCGAGCAGGTGACGATCCGCGCGCCGGGCAGCGTCGCCGACGAGGCGAACCAGTTCGACGGTCGCGTCCACGACTTCCTTTACATCGGCGACGTGACGACCTACCTGGTCGACCTCGCCAACGGCGCGCGCGTCGAGGCGCTGCTCGCGAACTCGTCGCCGGGCCGCGCGCGCTTCTTCGAGGTCGGCGATCCGGTTCGCGTCGCGTGGAAGGCGGAAGCCGGCGCGTTCCTCGACTCCTAGCGATGTCGACGCTTACCGAAGTGCCCCGCTCGCAGTCGAGTACGGCCGGCCGCGCCGTGCGCTGGCTGACGACGCTCCCGCCGTTCCTGTTCCTGACGGTGTTCTTCCTCGTCCCGGCCCTGATCATGGTCGTGGCGAGCGTCCGCCACCCGGGCGAGTTCGGCGCGCTCGCGCCGATCTTCGGCGCGGCGCCGGGCGAGGAGTCGGGCCTCACGATCGAGAATTACGTCGTCTTCCTCAGCGACTCGATCTACGCGCAGATCTTCGTCAAGTCGTTCGGCGTCGCGCTGGTCACGACGCTGATCTGCCTCGTGATGGCATACCCGGTCGCGCTCCTGATCGCGCGCAGCCCCAAGCGCTACCGCGACCTGCTCGTGCTCCTGTGCGTGCTGCCGTTCGCGAGCAACTTCCTGGTGCGCGTGTACGCGTGGATGATCATCCTCGGGCCGTTCGACCTCCTGTTCTCGCGCACCGCGGTGCTCGTCGGCATGGTGTACGTGCACCTGCCGTTCATGATCCTGCCGCTCTACACCAACCTCGAGAAACACGACCCCACGCTGCTCGACGCCGCGCAGGACCTCGGCGCCAACGGCTGGGACCGCTTCTGGCGCGTCACCTTCCCGCTGTCGCTGCCCGGTATCTTCTCGGGCTCGGCGCTGGTCTTCATCCCGGTGCTCGGCATGTTCGCGATCCCCGAGATCCTCGGCGGCAAGGACGACTGGCTGGTCGGCAACCTGATCAAGGAGAGCTTCCTCGGCACGCGCGACTGGCCGTTCGGGTCGATGCTGTCGCTGATGCTGACGATCGCGGTGCTCGCCATCGCGGGTCTCGCCGCGTGGCTCGCGCGCCGGGGGGTCGAGCGTGCGTAGGTCGAAGCTCCTCGTCGTCTCGGCGATCGCGGTGTACCTGTTCCTGTACATCCCGCTCGTCGTCGTCGTCGTGTTCTCGTTCAACGACTCGAAGCTCTCGGCCGAGTGGGTCGGCTTCACGACGAGCTGGTACACGAAGCTCTTCCACAACGCCGAGATGCTCAAGGCGGCGACCAACTCGCTGTTCATCGCGGTCGTCGCGTCGCTCGCGGCGACCGTGCTCGGCACGATGGCGGGCATCGCGATGCACCGCTACAAGTCGAAGCTCCTGCCGATCATGGTGCTGACGCCGATCGCGATGCCCGAGATCCTGCTGGGCGTGTCGCTGCTGATCTTCTTCATCACGACGTTCGGCGAGGAGTCCCTGTCGCTCCTGACGGTCATCGTCGCGCACACGACGTTCTGCATCGGCTTCGTCGCGATCATCGTGCGCGCGCGCCTCGCCGGCATGGACGAGTCGATCTTCGAGGCGGCGCGCGACCTCGGCGCCTCGCCGTGGCAGACCTTCCGGCTCGTCACGCTGCCGCTCATCATGCCGGGCGTCGTCGCCGGCGCGCTGATGGCGTTCACGCTGTCGATCGACGACTTCGTCATCACGTTCTTCACGGCCGGCGCGGGCGTGCCGACGCTTCCGCTGACGATCTACACCATGGTCAAGATCGCCGTGACGCCCGAGGTCAACGCGCTGTCGACGCTGCTGATGCTCCTGACCCTCACGCTCATCGTCGTCGCCGGCAAGATCGCGCCCGACGCGTTCCGCGGCAATGCCTGAGGTTGACATCCCCCCGAAGCGAGCTTCGCTCGCCTCCCCCCGGGGGGGCGCGCGCCCTTGGGGCGGCCCTGCGGGCGCGCAATCCCGTCGTACCGTGTTGCGCCTCGCCGCCGCGGCGCTCGTCGCGCTCGCGCTGGCGGCGTGCGGTCGCGCCGACGACGGCGACAAGGCGGACAAGGGCGACGGCGAGCCGAAGCGCTCGTCCGGCGGCAACGAGCTGCACCTGTACAACTGGAACAACTACCTCGCCGAGGAGACCGCGAAGGCGTTCGAGGCGTCGTGCAAGTGCAAGCTCGTGCAGGACTACTACTCGGACAACGAGGAGCTGCTCGCGAAGCTCGCCGCCGGCGCGACCGGCTACGACATCCTGGTTCCCACCGGCAACGCGGTCGAGACGCTGATTTCGCAGGGCGCGCTGCGCGAGCTCGACCGCTCGAAGATCGCGGGTCTGGAGAACGTCAAGCCCGAATTCCTGGGGCAGTTCTACGACCCGGGCAACCGCTATTCGGTGCCGTACGCGTACTCGGTCACGCTGATCGGATACAACATCGAGAAGCTGAAGGAGCTCGGGCTGCCGTCCGACACCTGGGCGCTGATCTTCGAGCCGAAATACCTCGAGAAGCTTCAGGGCAAGGTGACCGTGCTCGACAGCCAGCGCGAGCTCTTCGCGGCGGCGCTCATGTACCTCGGCCACCCGGCGAACGACGGCGACGAGGCTCACCTCAAGGAGGCGCGCGACCTGATCCTGCGCGCGAAGCCGTACTGGGCGGCGTTCAACGCATCCTCCTACATCAAGGAGCTGACGATCGGCAACATCTGGGTCGCGCACGGCTACAGCAACGACATGTTCCAGGCGAACGCCGATGCCGAGAAGGCGAAGCGGCCGTTCAGGATCGGGTCGTCGACGCCGAAGGAGGGCGCGGTGATCGCGATCGACAACATGGTGCTGCACAAGACCGGCCCGCGGCCCGACCTCGCGTACCAGTTCATCAACTTCATGCTCGAGCCGAAGAACGGCGCGGAGCTGTCGAACATGATCGGGTCGGGCAACGTCAACGCGAAGTCGATGCAGTACATCGACGAGGCGGTCAGGGCCAACCGCGCGGTGTTCCCGGGTCCCGACGAGTTCGGGAAGCTCCAGGAGCTCAAGGATTTCGGCAAGAAGGAGCGGCGGCTCATGAACCGCCTCTGGACCGAGGTCAAGGTCCGCTGAACCCGGGGTCAGATTCAAATCTGACCCCGGTGGTGGGATGATCGCGGGATGGAAGCGCCCGCGAAGATCGACGTCGAACGCCTGTCGCCGGCGACGCGCGACGACTACCTCGCGTTCTTCGATCACGAGCGCGGCCCCGCATTCTCGGACAACCCCGAGTGGGCGCGCTGCTACTGCCAGTTCTACCGGATCCCGCGCGCGCTCGACTGGAAGGCGTTCACGGCCGACCAGAACCGCGTGGCCGCGGGCGCGTCGATCGCGTGCGGCGAAGCCGAGGGTTACCTTGCGAAGGTAGATGTGATCCCCCCCGAAGCTCGCGAAGCGAGCTTCCCCCCCGAGGGGGGCAGCGCCCTCGGGGCGGCCCGTCGGGCACGCGGCGAGACGGTCGGCTGGATGCACGTGGCGCCGCGCCACAAGCTTCCGCATGGCTTCGAGCGCATGCGCGTCGAGCCCCCCGAGATCGACGTCCCGCCGCAGGACGCGGCGATCATCGTCTGCTTCGTGATCGCCCCGGCGTGGCGGCGGCACGGCGTCGCGACCGCGCTCCTCGACGCGGCGCTCGTCGATCTCGCCGCGCGCGGCGTCGCGATCGTCGACGCGTTCCCGTTCAAGTCGGGCGACAGCGTCTCGCCCGCCGACCACTACCACGGGCCCGCGTCGCTGTTCGCGTCGCGCGGATTCGAGCTGATCGGCGGAAACGACGACGTGGCGGTCATGCGCCGTCGGCTCGCGCTTCCTGGCATCCCGGCCGAGGCGTGAGCGAATCCGTCGACGCCGCGTCACCCGAGGCCGGGCCCAGGTCTCGCCTGCCGCACATCCTCGCGGGCGTGTACGCGCTCGCGATCGTGTTCGCGAGCCTGCAGCCGTTCGGCGATTTCCTCGCGCCGCCCGACGATGCGCCGTTCTGGTTGTTCTCGCCGGGTCGCGTGCGCGCGCCGCGCTTCGACGTCCTCGTCAACCTGCTCGCGTACCTGCCGTTCGGCGCGTTCATCGCGCTCGTGCCGCACCGTCTCGCCCCCGGCAAGCGCGCGGCGCTCGGGGCGGCCACCGGCTTCGCGATGTCGTTCGTGATGGAGTCGCTGCAGGCGTGGATTCCGCCGCGCGACGCGAACGTCGTCGACCTCGTGTCGAATACGCTCGGCGCGCTCGCCGGCGCCGCGATCGCCGCGACGATCGCGCGACGCCCCGAGGCGCGCGCACGGCTGTCGCGCTGGCGCCGCGGCCTGTTCCTGCCCGGCGTGCTCGGCGATGTCGGGCTCGCGCTACTCGCGCTGTGGCTCGCCGCGCAGGTGAACCCGGCGATCCCGCTGTTCGCGATCGCCTACGATCCCGCGCCCGAGCGCATGCTCGCCGGCGCGGCGCCCGAGACCGACGCGGCGGCGACCGTGATCGAGGCCGCCGAGAGCGCGTTCCACGTGCTCGGCGTCGGCCTCTTCCTCGCGCTCCTGGTGCGGCACCGGCGCCACGCCGGCGCAGCGGTGCTGCTGCTCATCGGCGCCGCCTTGCTGCTGAAAGGATGCGCCGCGATCTTGCTGCTGAAACCGGCGGCGTGGGACGGATGGCTGCGGCCGGGCATCTCGACCGGCGTTGCCGTCGGCGCGCTGGCGCTGCTCGCGGCGATCGTGCTGCCGCGGCCGGCGATGATCGCGCTATGCGGCATTGCACTTCTGTCCTCCCTGCTTACGCCGCTCATGGCCTCCGACCTTCTCGCCGCGCGCGCACCGCTGACGCTGTTCAGCTGGCGCTACGGCCACCTGCTCAACTTCAACGGGCTCACGCACACCGCGCTCCTGTTATGGCCGCTCGCGGCCGCCGCGTGGCTGTTCGCGCTCTCCGGGCGCCCGGCTTGGGGCGCGCCCAACGCGGGATTACAATGACGCGATGGGCTACTACAAGCATCACGTGTTCTTCTGCCTCAACCAGCGCGACCCGCCCGAGAAGTGCTGCGCGAACGCCGGCGCGGCCGACTTGCAGAAGCACGCGAAGGACCGCGTGAAGGCGCTCGGGATCGCGGGCGAGGGCGGTGTGCGCGTCAACAAGGCCGGTTGTCTCGACCGCTGCGAGGAAGGGCCCTGCGTCGTGATTTACCCGGACAACGTCTGGTACACCTACGTCGACAGCGCCGACATCGACGAGATCGTCGACCGTCACCTCGTGAACGGCGAGGTCGTCGAGCGCCTGCGCATCTAGCGACTCGAGGCCGCCGCCTCGCGCGACGCGGCACGCTTACCGTGACAAGCTTCACCGCGAGCACCGAGCGCGTGCTGATCGCCGGCCCGGCCGGGACGCTGGAGATCGTCGTCAACGCACCCGACAGCGCTCGCCGAGGCATCGCGCTGGTCGCGCATCCCAACCCGCAGCAGGGCGGCACGCTCGACAACAAGGTCGCGCAGACGCTCGCGAAGGCGTTCCACGCGCTCGGCTACGTCGCGGTGCGCTTCAACTTCCGCGGCGTCGGCGCATCGCAGGGCAGCTTCGACGACGGCGACGGCGAGTGCGAGGACGCGCTCTCGGCGCTCGACTACGCGCGCGACCGTTTCGGCCGCCACCTTCCCTACTCGCTCGGCGGATTCTCGTTCGGCGCGTACGTGCAGACCCGCGTCGCCCAGCGCGTCGAGGCCGAGCGCCTCGTGCTCGCCGGACCCGCTGTCAAGCGCTTCGAGGTGGCCACCGTGCCGGCCGATACCATCGTGGTCCACGGCGAGCAGGACGAGGTCGTCCCGCTCGCCGACGTGTTCGACTGGGCGCGGCCGCAACTGCTGCCGGTGGTCGTGTTCCCGGGCTGCACGCATTTCTTCCACGGCCGGCTGCCGCAGCTGCGCGACACGATCGTCGGCATGTGGCACCGCAGGGACGCGTGAGCATGGATTCGATCGTCGAACGGGTGCTACCGGGCCGTGCGCGCGGCGAGCGCGACCGCGTGCTGTCCGTGCAGGGCCTCGTCAAGCGCTACGGCGGCAACGAGGTCGTGCGCGGGCTGTCGTTCGACATCCGCCGCGGCGAGTGCTTCGGCCTGCTCGGTCCCAACGGCGCAGGCAAGACGACGACACTGCGCTGCTGCCTCGGCCTGATCGATCCCGACGGCGGCACGATCGAGCTCGTCGGCGCGCCGGTGCCGCGTGCGGCGCGCGAGGCACGCATCCGCGTCGGGGTCGTGCCGCAGATGGACAACCTCGATCCCGACTTCACGGTGACCGAGAACCTCGTCGTCTACGGCCGCTACTTCGGCATCGATCGCGCGACGCTCGCGAAGCGGATCCCCAAGCTTCTGGAGTTCGCGGGCCTGGGATCGCGCGCGACCGCGCATATCCGCACGCTTTCGGGTGGCATGAAGCGGCGCCTGACGCTCGCGCGCGCCCTCGTCAACGACCCCGAGCTATTGATCCTCGACGAGCCGACGACGGGCCTCGACCCGCAGGCGCGCCACCTGATCTGGGACGGCCTGCGGCAACTGCTCGCGCAGGGCAAGACCATCCTTCTCACGACGCACTTCATGGACGAGGCCGAGCGCCTCGCGTCACGACTCGCCGTGATCGACCACGGCAAGATGATTGCGACCGATGCGCCGCGCGCGCTGATCGCCGAGCACGTCGAGCCCGAGGTGGTCGAGGTGTACGGCGACGGCGCGAAGGCGTGGGCCGAGACGCACGGCCGCAAGCTCGCGAAGCGTTTGGAGATCGCCGGCGAGACCGCGTTCTGCTATGCGATGGACGCGCAGCCGATGCTCGCCGACCTCGCGTCGCGGACCGGCGTGCGCTACCTGCACCGGCCTGCGAATCTGGAAGACCTATTCATCAAGTTGACGGGGCGCGAGTTGCGGGATTAGAGACTGCGAGGCGCGCCGTCGAGCGTCCGACCGAGGTCGTTGACGTAGAGCATTGGGAAGGAGTCGGGCCCCATCCCGCCCGCTGCGTCCAGTGCGGCAGCGTGCGCGCGTAGCGCGGCATCACGATCGCCCGCGGCGACCTCGGCTTGTCCGCTGAGCGAGAGCAGAACGGCGAGCATCATGCGATCGCCCGTCTCCCGGAGCAGCGCTTCGCCGTCCCGAAATGCCCGGCGCGCCTCGGACAGGCGGCCTCGACGCGCCAGCGCGTCACCGAATCCGGCGAGTGTGACCCCTTCACGGTGTCGATTGCCCAGCTCGCGATGGAGGTTCAGGGCCTGCGCGTAGCGGGGGAGGGCCTCCTCCAGACGACCGCTGTCGCTCAAGGCGCCGGCCTGCAGCTCCAGGATCGATCCCTCCTCGCTACGCAAACCCACTTCGCGGTTGATCGCGAGGGCCGCCTCGCACAGCGCTTGCGCCTCGTCGACGCGCTTCTGGTCGAGCAGGATCAGCGCCATCGCCCGGCTGGCGCTCGACTCGTCGCGTCGGCTGCCAATCTCGCGCCCGATGTCGCGCGCCTTCTCGTACAGTGCGGCCGCGTCGTCGAGTCGTCCGAATTCCCGACTGATGTTTCCTAAATGCAGCGTCGCGATGGCCTCGGCACGACGATCACCGATCTCGCGCTGGATCGCGAGCGCGGATTCGAATGAGGTGCGCGCCTCGTCGAGCCGACCCTGGGGAGCGTCGATGCAGCCCAGCTTGTCGAGGCCGTCGCCTTCGAGTCGCCGATGCCCGATGCGCTGCGCCAACGCGATGCCGGCCTTCAGCAAGCCGAGCCCCTCGGTCGAGCGCCCCTGCTCGTGCCGAAGGATGCCGAGGGCGAGGAGGGCTGTCGTCTCGTCGACCTCGCGGCCCGACTCGCGTGCCGCGGTCAGCGCGGCCTCGACTTGCGAAGCCGCATCGTCCGTCCGACCGATTCGACGCACGGCCCGACCGCTGGCCAGCAGCACAATGCCGCGCTGGGGCGCATCCGCCCCAGGAAGTGCCAGCATCGCGGCACCGAGCTCGACGGCCAGCCTGAACGGACCCTGCAAATCGAAGACCTCCGCGGCCGCACGGTAGGTCGACACCGCGACTTCGGCGTCGTTTCGTCGCGCCGCTCGCCGGCATGCTGCCACGAGGTTATCGATGTCCAGCGCGAGCTCGCGCCGCCGCTCGATTCCACCGAACACATGCAGGCTCTCGATCGCCTCGTCCGATCCGTGCCGCGCGAAGTACTCGCCGTGCCGCCGCTCGGTCGCGAGCGATCGGTCCGGCCCCATTGCATGCAGCTTCTCGCTCGCATACTCGTGGATCGAGATGTACATCCCGAAGTACGGCTCGTCGAT
>DATBSV010000260.1:0-2808 GCA_036559685.1 Casimicrobiaceae bacterium | reverse complement strand
CGACGTCGTCGGGCGTCTCGGACGCGTTGACGAGGTACAGCACGACATCCGCGTGATCGCGCACGTTGCGCACCGCGAGCTGCGTCAGGTAGAACGCGCGGTCGCGGAAGCGGTCCCACACCTGCGACAGGAACCAGCCGACCGGGTTGCCTTGCTGCGCGAGCCGGCGCGCGAGGCGCGCGCTGTCGCCGAATCCCGGCGTATCCCACAGCTCGAGCGCGTCGCCCTGCGGCGTCTCGATCAGCCGGTACGACGACGCCTCCTGCGTCACGTGCTGCGCGTCGCGGACCTCGCCCACGTCGCGCCCGACCAGCGTGCGCGCGAGCGTCGTCTTGCCCGCGTTGGTGTGCGAGATCAGGCTCAGCGCAACGACCGTTTCCGCGCCCGACGGGCCGCCCCGAGGGCGCGGCGCCCCCTGGGGGGAGGCGGCCGCAGGCCGCTCCGGGGGGATCACTTCGGTCATGCGTTGCGATCGCCGATCGCCGCGTCGAGCGCCGCGTCGGTCGCCGCGAGGTCGGGCTGCGCGAGGTCGACGAAGACGGTGGGGACCTGATGCTCGTCGCCCAGGCGCTCCCACGCCTCGTGCCGCTCCGCGGTCCGCGCAGCGTCGCCGGCGAACCGCGCGTTCCAGGTGCTCTCGTCGACGAGCGCGACGAGCGTCTCGACGTCGGCCCGTCGCGCGGCGAGCGCGGCGAGGAACGCCCCGTGGGTCTCGCGCTCCGGCGTCGCGGTCGCGTTGAAGAGCGCGATCAGCGTCGTGCTCGCGAGCGAGGTATCGAGCGGCAACGCATGATCGGCGCCGTATGCGACGGGCGGCGAGACGACCAGCGCCGCGCTGCCGCCGAACGAGCGCGCGACGATCGCTTCGATTCCCGCGAGCGCGGCGGCGGACGGCGTCGTGCTGTACGGGAGCACGCGCACGCGCGCGGGCCCGCCGCGGTAGCCGCGCAGCAGGCGCTGGAAGTAGGGCTCGTCGAGGCCGACGCCGAAATGCGTCGCGCGCCACCGCTCGAGCGCGCCGGTCGCGAAGGCGAGCAGCAATCGCGGCGCGATCACGACGGCGGCCACCGTCCCTGCGATCAGGTGCAACCAGCGCGCCGCGTTCTCGCCGCTCGGCGCGCGGATCGCCGCGATCTCGGCGACTGGCGGCACGGAGATCCCGGTCGCCCACGCGCCGGAGGCGTACAGAAACGCGACGAGGCGGCGCACGTCCTGCGCGTCGAGGAACGTGCTTTCCCAGGTCGCGCGGTATTCGAACGCGAGGCCGCGCAGGTAGAGCCCCGCGAGCACGCCGGTCGCGAGCAGCGCCGCGGCGAAGTGCAGGATGCGCGCGGCGCGCAGCCGGTACAGGGGCGCCGCGCGGCGCGCCCAGTCGTCCGCGAAAGTCGACACGACGCTGCGCATGCCGCCGTCGCCGCGGGCGCGCGCGACGCCGGTTCCCATGCGGGCGACGAAGGCGCGCAAGCCGCGCGTCGACGCGGGCTCGCCATAGCGCACGACGTAGCCGACCGCGAGCGCGACGTAGACAGCGCCGTTCCACGCGAGAAGGCCGAGCACCGGCGGCGCGAGGATGTTGACGCGCTGCGCGCCGTCGATCTGGTCGAGCGCGAGGCCGAGCAAGAACGCGAGGCCGACGATCGCCGTGCCGAGCCACGGCCGCCAGGAGAGCGCTGCGATGGCGGAGCGGAGCGCGCCTTCGCGCGAGCCGAGCCGCTCGACGGCGAGCGCGGCGCGTCGCGCGAGGAACCCGTCGGGCGTCGCGTTCGCGCCGACGACCTCGGCGGCCGCACGGCTCGCCCAGGCGCGATCGGCGTCGCTCCACGCGGACCGCATGGCGTCGCCGGTCTCGACGGCGCGTACCGCGACCACCTTCATGGCAGCGAATTCGTCCATGCGACGCCGATTCTACTGCCCGCCGGTATCATCGCGGCGCCCCTTTCGCCATGACGATCCGTCCCGAGAACCGCCCGCTCGCGAGCGAGCCGCGCGAGCAGCAGAAGGTCGAGTACTCGACCTGCTACATGTGCGCGTGCCGCTGCGGCATCAAGGTCACGCTCGAGAACGGCAAGATCCGCTTCATCCAGGGGAATCCGGAGCACCCGGTCAACCGCGGGGTGATCTGCGCGAAGGGCTCGGCCGGCATCATGAAGCAACTGTCGCCGGCGAAGCTCCGCAAGCCGATGCGCCGCAAGCCCGGCGCCGAGCGCGGCCAGGGCGAGTTCGAGGAAATCGGGTGGGACGAGGCGCTCGCGATCGTCGAGAAACGCCTCGCCGCGATCCGCGCGACCGACCCGCGCAAGCTCGCGTTCTTCACCGGCCGCGACCAGATGCAGGCGCTGACCGGGCTGTGGGCGCAGCAGTTCGGCACGCCGAACTGGGCCGCGCACGGCGGCTTCTGCTCGGTCAACATGGCGGCCGCCGGCCTCTATTCGATCGGCTATTCGTTCTGGGAGTTCGGCGCGCCGGACTTCGACCGCGCCCGGTACTTCATCCTGTGGGGCGTCGCCGAGGACCACTCGAGCAACCCGATCAAGATCGGCCTCGACAAGCTCAAGCGAAGCGGCGCGAAATTCGTGTCGGTCAACCCGGTGCGCACCGGTTACTCCGCGATCGCCGACGAGTGGGTGCCGATCCGGCCCGGCACCGACGGTCTGCTCGCGCTTGCGATCGTCCACGTGCTGCTCGTCGACGGCACGATCGACTATGCGTTCCTCTCGCGCTACACCAACGCCCCGTGGCTCGTGATCCAGGACGAGGGCGCCAACGACAACGGCCTCTTCGCGCGCAACCTCGAGGGCCGACCGCTCG
>DATBSV010000259.1:0-4042 GCA_036559685.1 Casimicrobiaceae bacterium | reverse complement strand
GATCTTGTCGGCGAGCTCGAGGATCTGGCCGACCGTCATCGGGCAGGCCGAGATCGCCATGATCATGTGCTTGAGGCCGTCCTCGATGCGCTTGGCGATCTCGATCTCGCCCTCGCGCGTCAGGAGCTCGACGCTGCCCATTTCGCGCATGTACATGCGCACCGGGTCGGTCGTGCGGCCGAACTCGGAGTCGAGCGTGCTCGCGGCGGCTTCCGCTTCTTCCTCGACGTCCTCGGTCGGCGCGGCGGCCGGCGACTCGGCCATCAGCAGCGTGTCCGCATCGGGCGCCTGGTCGAAGACCTGGATGCCCATGTCGCCGATCATCGAGATCACGCCTTCGATCTGCTCGGCGTCGACGAGCTCGTCGGGCAGGTGGTCGTTGATCTCGGCGTAGGTGAGGTAGCCGCGCTCCTTGCCGAGCACGATCAGGCTCTTCAGCCGGCGCTTGCGAGCTTCGATGTCGGCCGCGGTCAGCTCGCGCGGCGGCACGTCGGCCTGCTTGCCATTGCGGCCCTTCTTGCCGCCGGACTGGAGGTTGGTCGCGAGCTTCGCGGCCATCTCGCTGGCGGCCTTGGTCGCGGCCTTGAGGTCGACCTTGACCGGCACGGCGGGCTTGCCCGGCGTCGCGGCGACAGGTTGACCGGGCTTCTGTCCCGGCACGGGTTTCTGGCCCGCAACGGGTTTTTGTCCCGGCACGAGCTTCTGTCCCGGCACCAGCTTCTGCCCCGGCACAAGCTTCTGCCCCGGCACCAGCTTCTGTCCCGGAACGAGCTTCGCGACCGGCGCGCCGGTCTTCGCGACGAGCGTCAGCTTCACCGGCGACGTCGGCTTCGCGGGCGGCGCGGCGACCGTCTTGCCGGCGTGCTTCGCGACCGCGACGACGTGCGCCTTCCGGGTGGCCGGCTTCGCGACGGGCTTCTTGGGCGCGTGCTTCTTCGCGACGGGCTTCTTCGACGCGTGCTTCTTCGCGACCGGCTTGCGCGAGGCCGATTTCGGGGCCTTCTTGTGGACCGGCTTGCGCGACTTGGCGGACGACTTGCGGACGGGCTTCTTGGCCATGGGCATCCTAAACGGGGCGGCGGCAACGGCCCGGGGGCGTTCCGGGACGGCGGGGCGGCACCATCCCCAGTTGGGGGCAGCGCGGGAAAACCTCAAATCTTATCATGCAGTTGGCCTACTCGGCTCGTCCGGTGGACCGGTCCGACATGCCTCTCCCGGACGACGGCGGTGGCACTTTTTTCCAAAATGCGTAGGAGAAACGGGTAAATCCGCCCATGCCGATGCACGGAAAAGGCCGAAAACGCGCCATTCCTTGCGTCGTTGACCCCGAAATCGCCGGCTTTTCGGCCGACCCCCGCTAAAACAGCGCCGGGAAGCCGGAATTCCTTGGCCGGAGACCATTTTTTCACGCTGCGGACCCCTTCGCGGCCGGTCGACCGGCCCCGAGCCGGTTCTGGATCAGCTCGCGCTGCTCGGGCGTCAGCTCGTCGAGCGGCAGGGTCGTCAGGGCCTGGAGCCGGCGCTGCTCGTCCTGCTCGCGCCAGCGGGCCACGCCTTCCCGCAGGATCGTGCCCGCCTGCTCGACGCTCAGGTCCTGGTCTTCGGTCGATGCCAGCGCCGCGGCGATCGCGCCCTCGTGCTCGGTCCCCACGAAGGTTTGCACGATGCCCGCGGCGGTGACCTCGCCGTCCGCGCTCGCGCAATGCTCGACGACTGCCGCGAGCGCCACCGCGTCGGGCGAGTTCTCGCCGTTCGGCGGGATGTCGACCTCGCGCACGACCGACGGTTGGAGCAGCACCGCCTGCAGAAGTTGCCGCGCGAGCGACGGCGCGCGGCGCACCGGCGGTCGCGATCCGACGCGCGGACGGAACGCGGGATCCCGTACGCGATGGTCGTCACTGAGGTCGTCGCGGCGACGTGCCGACGCGTCGTCGGCCATGCGCGGACGCATCGGCGCCTGCACGATCGGCGCGATCTGCGCTTCCGACAACCCGGACAGGTCCGCGATGCGTCGCGTGATCAGCGCCGCGAGCACCGGCGCGCCGATCTGGCTCACGTACGGACGCGCTGCCGCGACGAGCGCAGCACGGCCCTCATCGCTCGTCGGCTCGTGGCGCGACGAGAGCTCGGCGATCAGGAAGTCGGAGAGCGGCATCGCGTGCGCGAGCGCGTCCTCGAATGCGGCGCGGCCGCGGCGTCGCACGAAGTCGTCCGGATCCTCACCGTCGGGCAGGAACAGGAAGCGCGCGTTCTTGCCGTCCTGCAACACCGGCAGCGTGTTTTCGAGCGCGCGCCACGCGGCCTTGCGGCCGGCCGCGTCGCCGTCGAAGCAGAACACGACGTTGTCGGTGAGCCGGAAGAGCTTCTGCGCGTGCGCGTTGGTCGTCGAGGTGCCGAGCGTCGCGACCGCGTACTCGACGCCGTGTTGCGCGAGCGCGACGACGTCCATGTAGCCCTCGACGACGACGACGCGCTCGGCGTCGCGGATCGCGTTCCGCGCGAGCCACAGGCCGTAGAGCTCGCGGCCCTTGCTGAACAGCGGCGTCTCGGGCGAGTTCAGGTATTTCGGCTCGCCCTTGTCGAGCACGCGGCCGCCGAAGCCGACGATGCGCCCGCGGCTGTCGTGGATCGGGAACATGATCCGGTCGCGGAAGCGGTCGTAGCGCTTGCCGCCGTCGCCCTTGACGACGAGTCCCGCGGTTTCGAGCCCCGCGTCCTGGTAATCGGGGAACGCGCGCTCGAGCGAGGTCCACTCGTCGGGCGCGTAGCCGACATGGAAGTGCGCGGCGATCGTGCCGGTGAGGCCGCGGGACTTCAAGTACTCGATCGCGCGCGGCGTGGCCTTGAGCTGCGCGCGGTAGAACGCCGCCGCCGCCGTCAATCGATCGGTCAGGTCGTCGAGCGCCTTGCGCTCCTCGCGCTCGCCGGGCCGCTCGACGCGCGGGACCTCGAGCCCGGCGTCGCGCGCGAGCTCCTCGACCGCGTCGGGGAACGACTTGCCCGCGTGCTCCATCAGGAAGCCGATCGCGGTGCCGTGCGCGCCGCAGCCGAAGCAGTGGTAGAACTGCTTGGTCGGCGACACCGTGAAGCTCGGCGTCTTCTCGGCGTGGAACGGGCAGCAGGCCTGGTAGTTCGCGCCGGCCTTCTTGAGCGGGACGTAGGGGTCGACGACGTCGACGATGTCGATGCGCGCGAGCAGCGTCTGGATGAAGTCAGTCGGGATCATCGGCGCGCGGGCTCGGCGACAAAGCGTCGCGCGCGGCCGGCGGTGGGCCGGCCGCGCGGACGCATCACACGGCAGGGAACGAATTCATTTTAGGCGGGGGGTTTCGTTCCGCCCGTCCCGCAAGGAGCGCGCCAATCGGCGAGCCGTTCGTCGGGGTCGGGCGTCAGGCCAGCCTCGCCTTGACCTTCGCGGAAACCGCGCCGATGTCGGCGCGCCCCGCGAGCTTCGGCTTCACGATCGCCATCACCTTGCCGATGCCCGCCGGACCCGCCGCGCCGGTCGCGGCGATCGCGTCGGCGATCATCGCGTCGACCTCGGCGTCGCTTGCCTGGGCCGGCAGGTACCCCTGCAGCACGACGATCTCGGCGCGCTCGATGGCCGCGAGGTCCTCGCGCTTGCCGGCCTCGAACTGGGCGATCGAGTCCTTGCGCTGCTTGACCATCTTGTCGAGGATCGAGAGCACGTCCGCGTCGCCCATGTCCTTGCGCTCGTCGACCTCGCGCTGCTTGATCGCGGCGAGCAGCAGCCGGATCGTCGACAGGCGCGCAGTGTCCTTCGCGCGCATGGCGTCCTTCATGTCGTCCTGGATGCGGGTCTTGAGGGTCATGGTCGGGCCTTGAAAATGCAAAAGGGGCGAATCGCTTCGCCCCTTTCAGGTGGATCCGGTCTGCGGCCGATCAATACATCTTGGGCGGCAGTTGCTGGCTGCGCAGGCGCTTGTAGTGGCGCTTCACCGCCGCGGCGAGCTTGCGCTTGCGCTCGGCCGTCGGCTTTTCGTAGAACTCGCGGGCGCGAAGTTCGGTGAGAAGGCCGGTC
>DATBSV010000258.1:0-8187 GCA_036559685.1 Casimicrobiaceae bacterium | reverse complement strand
CGCGCCCGACGACACGAGCGCCGCGGCCATCTTCTCGACCGGGTCGCGCGAGCGCATCGCGGCGATGTCCTCCGCGCTGCGGTAGATCCGGTGGTCGCCGCTGTTGGTGTGCGACGCGAGCCGGTCGAGCTCGACCCACAGCATCGACGGCCCTTGTCCGTCGCGTGCGCGCGCGATCGCGTCGCGGACGCGCAGCGCGAGCGCGTCGACGTCGCGGCCGTCGATGATCGACGCGTACTCGGGCGCGAACACGCCGAGGCGCATCGGGAGCTGGTCGCGCGTCGGCGTGCTGATGCCGTAGCCGTTGTCCTCGACGACGAACACGATCGGCAACTGCATCTCGATCGCGAGCGTGAGCGCCTCGAAGAACTCGCCCTGGCGCACCGACGCGTCGCCGATCGTCGTCAGCACGATGCGCCGGTCGCGCGCGAGCTTGAGCGCCCACGCCGCGCCGGCCGCGGGCAGGCATTGCGATGCAGTCGGCGTCGCCGGCGGATAGATGCCCAGGCGCCGATAGCTGCCGTGCACCGGCATCATGCGGCCGCCAGTCGAGGACGACGCGGTCGCGAGATAGTCGCGCGCCATCTCGAACGCGCTGACGCCGCGCGCCTGGAACAGAGCGCGGTCGCGGTAGTACGGGAATAGAAGATCGCCGGCCTCGAGGTAGGCGGCGAGCGCGGCAAGAGGCTCGTGCCCGAGGCCCGGGATGTGGATCCAGCCGCGGCCCTGGCGAAGGAGCTTCTCCTCGCGGTTGTCGACCGCGCGGACCGCGAGCATCGTGCGCAGCAGCGCCACGCGGTCGAACGGCGCGGGCGCGCTCGCCGGCCGGGCGGTTGTCATCGGCGTGCTCACGATACGGTGCGCGGGTCCGAGGCCGCGAGCGCTTCGTCAGTGTCGCGCACGACCACCGTGAGTTCGGTCTTGACGGCCAGCTCGCCGCCGACGCTTGCGCGACCTTCGATGCGGATCACGCCGCGCAGCACGCGTTTCAGACGGCATTCGAGCACGATCGTTTCCCCCGCATACGCCTCGCGCTCGACGCGCGTGTGGTCGATCACCGCGAGGTAGGTCGTCGACCCGCCACGCGGCTTGAGGTGCCCCGAGAAGAAGCACAGGATGCCGCCCGCCTGCGCGAGCGCCTCGACGATCAGCGTCGCGGGCATCGCGGGTTTCTCGGCGCCGACGTACGTGAAGTACGGCTCGTCCACCGAGACGTGCTTGACCGCGCGGATCCATTCGCCGGCTTCGCCGCCTTCGACGGCATCGACGAGCACGAACGGGAACCGGTGCGGGAGGTGCCGAAACACCTCCTGGATGTCGGTCGGCGGGATCGCGGGCATCGTCGGCGGCAGGAGCGGGGTCCTTATACCACGCACGCCGTCGGGGAGACATCGAGGCCCCGGCGACCGCCGATGCATGGCAGACAGCTATAATTCGCGGTTCCCGCAATGCCCGCTGCCGCCCCGCCATGAAGGTCCTGGTTTCCATCAAGCGCGTCGTGGACTTCAACGTCAAGGTCCGCGTCAGGCCCGACGGGTCGGGCGTCGACACGGCGAACGTCAAGATGTCGATGAACCCGTTCGACGAGATCGCCGTCGAGGAGGCGGTCCGGCTGAGGGAGAAGGGGGTCGCCACCGAGATCGTCGTGGTGTCGTGCGGCGCGACCGCGGTCCAGGAGACGCTGCGCACGGCGCTCGCGATCGGCGCCGACCGCGCGATCCTCGTGCAGTCCGACGCCGAGCTGCAGCCGCTCGCCGTCGCGAAGCTCCTCGCGGCGGTCGTGGCGAAGGAATCGCCGCAGCTCGTCATCCTCGGCAAGCAGGCGATCGACGACGACGCGAGCCAGGTCGGCCAGATGCTCGCCGCGCTGCTCGACTGGCCGCAGGCGACGTACGCGTCCAACGTCGAGATCGCCGGCGGCAAGGCCACGGTCAAGCGCGAGGTCGACGGCGGCCTCGAAACGGTCGAGATGGCGTTGCCCGCGGTGATCACGACCGACCTGCGCCTCAACGAGCCGCGCTACGCGACGCTGCCGAACATCATGAAGGCGAAGAAGAAGCCGCTCGAGACGCTCGACGCCGCGACGCTCGGCGTCGACGTCGCGCCGCGCCTTCGCACGCTCAAGGTCGTCGAGCCGCCCAGGCGCAAGGGCGGAGGTCGCGTGGCCGACGTCGCCGAGCTGGTGGCGAAGCTCCGAAACGAAGCCAAGGTGATCTGACGTGATCCTCGTCCTCGCCGAGCACGACAACGCGTCGGTCAAGTCGGCGACGGCCCATGCGGTCGCCGCCGCGTCGAGGCTGGGCGGCGACGTGCACGTGCTCGTGGCCGGCCACGGCGCGTCGGGCGCCGCCGCCGGCGCCGCGAAGATCGCCGGCGTCGCCAAGGTCCTGCACGCCGACGCGCCGCACCTTGCGAAGCCCACGGCCGAGAACCTCGCCGCGCAGGTGCTCGCGCTCGCGGGCAACGGGTACACGCACCTCGTCGCGCCGGCGACCGGCTCCGGCAAGAACGTGATGCCGCGCGTCGCCGCGAAGCTCGACGTCGCGCAGGTCTCGGAGATCACCGGCATCGAGTCGCCCGACACGTTCGTGCGGCCGATCTACGCGGGCAACGCGTTCGCGACGGTGCAGGCGACCGACAGGATCAAGGTGCTCACCGTGCGCACGACGGCGTTCGACGCGGAGGGTGAGGGGGGCGCGGCGCCGGTCGAGAGCATCGCCGCGGCACCGGCCGCCGCTCGCGGCGCGACGGTGACCGGCCAGGAGATCGTGAAGTCCGAGCGACCCGAGCTCATCAGCGCGCGCATCGTGATCTCCGGCGGCCGGGGGCTCGGCAACGGCGAGAACTTCCGCAAGCTGCTCGAGCCGCTCGCCGACCGGCTCAATGCCGCGCTCGGCGCGTCGCGCGCCGCCGTCGACGCGGGCTTCGTCCCGAACGACTACCAGGTCGGCCAGACCGGCAAGATCGTCGCGCCCGACCTCTACATTGCCGTCGGGATCTCCGGCGCGATCCAGCATCTCGCCGGCATGAAGGACAGCAAGGTGATCGTCGCGATCAACAAGGACGCGGAAGCGCCGATCTTCCAGATCGCGGACTACGGACTGGTCGGCGACCTGTTCGAGGTGCTGCCCGCGCTCGTCGACGCACTGCCCGCGCGCTAAGGAGACCCTGCCGGTGAGCACGTACCGCGCCCCGCTCGACGAGATGCGTTTCGTCATGAACGAGCTCGCGGGGCTCTCGCAGGTCGCGACGCTGCCCGGATATACGGACGCCGACCCCGACACCGTCGCCGCGATCCTCGAGGAAGCCGCGAAGTTCGCGAGCGACGTCCTCGACCCGCTCAATCGCCCGGGCGACCAGCGCGGCTCGGTGCGCAAGGACGACGGCTCGGTCGTCACGCCGCCGGGTTTCCGCGACGCGTACTGGAAATTCGTCGAGCAAGGCTGGAACGGTCTTTCGAAGAACCAGGCGTACGGCGGGCAGGGCTTGCCGCAGCTCGTGGCCTCCGCGGTCGAGGAGATGTGGCACGCGTCGAACATGGCGTTCGACCTGTGCCCGATGCTGACGCAGGGCGCGATCGAGGCGATCG
The DNA here is from genome assembly GCA_036559685.1 of Casimicrobiaceae bacterium. Taxonomy (GTDB): domain Bacteria; phylum Pseudomonadota; class Gammaproteobacteria; order Burkholderiales; family Casimicrobiaceae; genus VBCG01. Next base: position 4,598 of record DATBSV010000258.1, on the reverse strand, counting down.
AGCTCCACGGCAGCGACGAGCTCAAGCAACAGTACCTGCCGAAGATGGTCGCCGGCGAGTGGACCGGCACGATGAACCTGACCGAGCCGCAGGCGGGCTCGGATCTCGCCGCCGTGCGCACGCGCGCGGTACCGCAGCCGGACGGCAGCTACAAGCTGTTCGGCCAGAAGATCTTCATCACCTACGGCGAGCACGACTACACCGACAACATCGTGCACATGGTGCTCGGTCGCGTGCCCGACGCACCGGAAGGCGTAAAGGGCATCTCGCTGTTCCTCGTGCCCAAGTTCATCCCGGGTGCCGACGGCAAACCGGGCGAACGCAACGACGTGCACTGCGTGTCGATCGAGCACAAGCTCGGCATCCACGCGAGCCCGACGTGCGTGATGAGCTACGGCGAGAAGGGCGGCGCGACCGGCTGGATCATCGGCGAGGCGAACCACGGGCTCGAGTACATGTTCGTCATGATGAACCTCGCGCGCTTCACGGTCGGCCTCGAGGGCGTCGGCATCGCCGAGCGTGCGTACCAGCGTGCCGTCGCGTATGCGCGCGACCGCGTACAGGGACGCGCGGTCGGGGCGGAGAAGGGCGCGAAGGCGGGGCCGATCATCGATCATCCCGACGTGCGTCGCATGCTGATGACGATGCGCGCGTGGACCGAGGCGATCCGCGCGGTTGCCTACGTGACCGGCGCGGCGATGGACAACGCGTCGCGGCATCCGGATCCCGCCCAGCGCAAGCGCCACCAGGCGTTCGTCGACCTGATGATCCCGATCGTCAAGGGACACTCGACCGAGCTCGGCCAGGAGGTCGCGTCGCTCGGGCTGCAGGTGCACGGCGGCATGGGCTTCATCGAGGAGACCGGCGCCGCACAGCACTACCGCGACGCGCGCATCACGACGATCTACGAAGGCACGACGGGCATCCAGGCGAACGACCTGATCGGACGCAAGACGGCGCGCGACGGCGGCGCGATCGCCCGCGAAGTCGCCAGGGAGATCGCCGCCGTCGCGAACCGGCTGGGGTCGTCACCGGATCCCGACCTGCAGGCGATCGGTGTGCGACTGGCTGCGGCGGAAGCCGCGTTGCAGCGCGCGATCGACTGGATCGTCCCGGCTTTCGCACAGAACACCCGCGTCGCACACGCGGGCGCGGTGGGCTACCTGCGCCTGTGGGGCACGGTCGCCGGCGGATGGCAGATGGCGCGTGCCGCCGAGATCGCGAAGCAGAAGCTCGCTGCCCGCGAGGGCGATCCGGGTTTCTGGAACGCCAAGGTCACGACCGCGCGCTACTATTCGGATGCACTGCTGCCGTGGTCCGAAGCCTATGCGGCGCTCGCGACCGGCGGCGGCGAGGCGGCCGTCGCGCTCGCCGCGGAGCGCTTCTAGCGCTCGTCGCGCGCCCGGCCGCGGAGGGCCGGGATATGACGCGCAATTCGCTTCGGAGATTCGCGATCGCGGTGTTCGCCGCGGTCGCTTCGCAGGCTGCCAACGCGGCCGATTCGCTCACGGTGATCGCGCCGGTGCCGCGGCCGGGGCCGTATCCGGTCGCGTGCAGCAACGTCGCGCAGGATTTCTCGCGCGTCGGTGCGCAGGAGTCGGCCGACCAGTATTGGAGCGGACTGCCTCGCGCGGATGGATCGCCCCGCTACGTCACCGACCTCCTCTCGGAAACCGCGGGGAGCCTCACCTACGCGTACACGGTCCCCGCCGACGACGAGCTCTTCGGGCGATATACCCATCGCGCGGTGACCGACGTCGCGCTGGTCTGCTACCCGACGACGGCCTCGAATACGCGGCCCGACTACGCGCTTCCCAACGGCAACGTGATCCCGCGCATGCAGCGTGGCACCGACGCGCCGATCCTCGCCGGCCCCGGGCCGCTGCCGGTGGTCTTGTTCTCGCACGGTTATGGCGGCAGCCCGATCGACGGCACCTATCTCGGCGCGCAGCTCACGCTCGCGTCGTTCGGCTACGTGACCGTCGCGCCGTTCCACGGCGACCTGCGCTGGTCGCTCCTGGGCATCGAGACGATCCTCGACGACGGCTTCACCGCCGAGGCGCTGTGGCTCGACTACGTCGCCATGCAGGCGATTCGACCCATCACCGCCTCGCGCATGCTCGACATGCTCGCGGCGAACGCGCAATGGGCCGGTGCGCTCGACCTCGCGCACGTCGGCGGCTTCGGCATCAGCCAGGGCGGCGAGACGATGATGCTGCTCGCCGGCGCGGCGCTGACGACGACGGTGTTCCAGGACTCCAAGCCGGTGACGCACGACACGCGGCTCACGTCCGCCGTCGGCTACATCCCGTACTTCGGGCTGTCGTTCCTGCCCGCGTTCGGGCGCGACCAGGAAGGCATCGACGGCGTCACGCTGCCGTTCCTCGCGATCGGCGGCACCGACGACAATCTCGCGCAGATCGAGCGCATCGAGCAGGGCGTGCGGCGTCTCGGCGGCACGCGCTCGCTGGTCGCGATCACGGGACTCCAGCACGACCTCGAGCCGAGCTACCCCGACGACATCTTCACGTGGACGATCGTGTTCCTCGACGCGCAGATGCGCGGCGACGCGCAGGCGATGGCCGAGCTGCAGCGCATGACGTCGGTCGCGGGCGGCGGCGAGGACATCCGGCGCATCGACTACACGGCGCCGCTGCCGGCCATCGGCGACGAGCGCATCGTGATCGAGTTCTACCACGCCGGCTTCAACCATTATTTCGTGACCGCCGACGCGGCCGAGGCGGCGAGCCTCGACACCGGCGCGGGCGGGTGGGCGAGGACGGGATTGACGTTCAAGGCGACCGATGCGGCGTCGACGGCGGGACTGCCGAATTGCCGCTTCTTCGGCATCTTCGGCGCGATCTCGACCCACTTCTACACGATCAACGCCGACGAGTGCGCCGGCCTGATGACGACGCCGCCGTGGCAGTTCGAGTCGTATGCGTTCCGCGCCGAGCTTCCGACCGCCGAGGACTGTCCGCACGACCGCACGCGCGTCGTGCGCCTGTTCAACAATTTCATGGGCGGCGCGCTCAACCACCGCTACACGACGAGCGCGAGCGAAGCCGCGTCGCTTGCCTCCGAGGGCTGGGTCGTCGAGGGGGCGGTGTTCTGCGCCAAGCCTTGAGGCGGTTGTCAGCGGACGCCGACACGAGGTTCGGCGGCGTCCGGACGATGGGCGCTCCGGAAACAAGGACACTCGATGATTTCCGGAGCCACGCCATGGGTCATGTCCTTCGCCTCGCCGCGGTCGCGGCGCTCCTGATCGCTGCTGTCTCCGCGCGCGCCGACTCGCTGGCCACGGTGCCGCCCGTCGGCATCGGACCCTACCCGGTCGGATGCTCGAGCGTCGAGCAGGATTTCTCGCGCACCGGCGGCCAGAACGCCGAGGAATGGTGGGAAGGCCAGCCGGCATCGAACGGGTCGGAGCGTTACATCACCGACTTGCTGTCGACCTCGGCGACGCCGGTGCTGTCGGTTTCGATGCCCAACGATTTCGAGCTGTACGGCCCGTACGCGAACACTTCGCTCGCAGTCGCGCTGGTCGTCTGCTACCCGACCGACGCGAACAACCCGTACGCCGACTACGCGCTGCCGACCGGCTCGACGATTCCCCACATGCAGCGCAGCGGGCAGGGCCCGCTGGTCAACAGCTCGCGGGCTCGCTGGCCGGTGCTGCTGTTCTCGCACGGCCTGGGCGGCAGCGCGATCTCGGGCGACCACGTCGAGGTGTTCAAGCTGTTCGCGAGCCACGGCTACGTCGTCGTGGCGCCGTTCCACGGCGACCCGCGCATCGTCGACGTGCGCCTCGAGGACGGCGGCGACCTGCTGGTCGCGATCCTGAACTTCCCGAAATACACGGCGATGCAGGCCGTGCGTGCGCTTTCCCTTTCCTCGGCGCTCAACTACGTGCTCGGAACGCCGGAGTGGGCGAGCCGCGTCGATCCGAACCAGGTCGCGGGATTCGGCGCGAGCCTCGGCGCCGAGTCGCTGATGTTACAGGCGGGCGCGAAGCTCACGACGACCGTCGGCCTCGCGTCGAAGCAGGTGATGGCCGACGTGCGCCTGCGCGCGATCGCGACCTACGTCCCGTACTTCGGCCAGCCGTTCTTCCCGTCTTTCGGCCGCGACCAGGAAGGCGTGGATGCAATGCTCCCGGTGCCGGTGCTCGCGATCGCGGGCACCGCAGACACGACCGCACCGTTCCAGACGACCGAGGACGCGATCCAGCGGCTGCGCCAGTCGCGCATCCTCGTCGCGCTCCAGGGCGTGGAGCACGGCTTCGACGTGGCCTCGACCGGCGACATCTTCACGTGGACGCTGAACTTCGTCGCGGCGCACGCGCTCGACGATCGCGTCGCGCGCGCGAAGATCCAGCGCATGGAGACCGTTGCGGGGGGCGGTGATGATCGCCGCATCATCGACTACACGGCGCCGGCAGCGCCGATCGGCAACGAGCGCATCGTCGTCGAGTTCCAGAACGACGCGCTCGCGCATTTCTTCTACACGGCCGACCCGGACGAGGCCGCGATGCTCGACGCGGGCGTGATCGTGCCGGGCTGGCGGCGCACCGGGTTCGAATTCAAGGCGTGGGACCG
>DATBSV010000257.1:0-8685 GCA_036559685.1 Casimicrobiaceae bacterium | reverse complement strand
TTCGCCTTCTGCGCCGCGCTGCCGTTGCGCCGGATCTGGTTGACGCACAGGTTCGAGTGCGCGCCGTAGCTCAGGCCCACCGACGCCGACGCGCGCGAGATCTCCTCCATCGCGATCACGTGCGCGAGGTAGCCCATCGCGGTGCCGCCGTACTCGTCGTCGACCGTGATGCCGAGCAGGCCGAGCTCGCCCATCTTGCGCCACAGGTCGTTCGGGAACACGTTGTCGTGGTCGATCGCCGCGGCGCGCGGCGCGATCTCGGCCGCCGCGAACTGGCGGACCGTGTCGCGCAGCATGTCGATCGTCTCTCCGTGCGCGAAGTCGATGGACGGGATCATTCGTCGTCCTTTCCGTGCATCACCATCAGCGTCTGCTGCATCAACGCGACGAGCTTGCGCTTGTCGCCGCGCAGCGCGTGCACCTCGCCGCGCGTCACGCACAGCGTGCGGCCGGGCTTGACGACGAAACCTTCGGCGACGATGCGCTCGCCTTCGGCCGGCGCCAACAGGTTGACCTTGAATTCGACCGTCAGGACCGACGCGTTTGCGGGGAAGAGCGAGAAGCCCGCGTAGCCGCCCGCAGTGTCGACGATCGCGGAGACGACGCCGGCGTGCACATAGCCGTGCTGCTGCGCGATCTCGGGGCGCGGCACCAGCGAGATCGCGCAGTAGCCGGCCTCGACCGCGTCCAGCGAGGCGCCCATCGTGACCATCGCGCCCTGGCGGGCGAAGCTCGCGCGCACGCGCGCGGCGCCGTCGGGCGTTCCGTACTCGTAGGCGGGGCGGCTCATCGTGGCCTCCGGGGGAGTCGGCCATCGTGCATGACGTTTACGTAAACGTCAAGCATCCGTGGCCTTCAGCCGGCGGCGGCAGTCGCGCTCGATGCCGCCGATCTCGTCGAGCAGCGCGTCGATGTCGGCGCGCTGGACCTCGAGCTGGCGGCGGCGGTGGTCGAGGACCTCGAGGAAGCGCTGGAGCTGGCGCCGGTCGCCCTCGCGCGAGTCGTAGAGGTCCAGGATCTCGCGGATCTCGGCCAGCGTGAGCCCGAGCCGCTTGCCGCGCAGGATCAGCTTGATGCGCGTGCGCTCGCGCTCGCCGTAGATGCGCGCCTGGCCGTTGCGGCGCGGCGCCACGAGACCCTCGTCCTCGTAGAACCGGATCGCGCGCGTCGTGAGGGCGAACTCGCTGGCGAGCTGCGAGATCGTGTAATGCGGCTCGCGGGCCGGGCCCTCGGCCTCGACGGACTTGCGGCGTGACGTCATCGCAGGATTGCCCGTGGAGACGGTCGGACGGGCGAGGCACGATACCATACCGGGTTGACGCGTCCGTCAACCTGCCCCGCAGGTCGCGACGCCCCCCGCAGCTCCTGTGAACGCCCCGCCCCCCCGCCTGCTCGACTACCCGTACGCCGCCCCGCCCGCGCCGGGCGAGGCGATCGAGGTCGCGCCCGGCCTCCAGTGGATCCGGATGCCGCTTCCGTTCGCGCTCGACCACATCAACCTGTGGCTCGCGCGCGACGACGACGGCCGATTCACCGCCGTCGACTCGGGCTACGGCACCGAAACGACGCGCGCCTTGTGGGAACGCCAGTTCGCGACGACCCTGGCTGGCGCGCCCCTGTCGCGCGTCGTCGCGACGCACTACCACCCCGACCACCTCGGCAACGCGGCGTGGCTGGCCGAGCGGTTCGGCGTCAACGTCCACATGACGCTGGCCGAGTTCCTGACCGCGCACTCGGTCCTCGACCAGCGCGCGACGCACTCGCTTGCCGACACCTGCGCGCTGTTTCTCGCGCACGGGCTCGAGCGCGAGCACGTCGATGCGCTCGCGGGACGCGGCAACGCCTACGCGCGCGGCGTCCCGCAGGCGCCGCGCACGATCGAGCGCATGATCGCCGGCGACACGGTGCGCTTCGGCGGCGACGACTGGACCGTCATTCCCGGCTACGGGCACTCGCCCGAGCACGCCGCGCTTTACGCGCCGAGGCGCAACGTGCTGATCTCCGGCGACATGCTGCTGCCGCGCATCAGCACCAACGTCGCGGTGTGGCCGGTCGATCCCGACGGCGACCCGCTCGGGCGCTTCCTCGCGTCGCTCGCGGCGTTCGAGCGCCTGTCCGACGACACGCTCGTGCTGCCGTCGCACGGGCTGCCGTTCCGGGGCAGCGCCGCACGCGTCGCCGAGTTGCGCGCGCACCATGCGGCGCGACTCGCCGAGCTCATGGACGCGCTGCGAGCATCGGAGCGGCCGATGTCGGCCGGCGAGCTCGTGCCGGTGCTGTTCCGCCGCCCGCTCGACCTGCAGCAGCGTTTCTTCGCCACCGGCGAGGCGATCGCGCACCTCAACCACCTCTGGCATGCCGGCCGCGCCCAGCGTCACGCGGGCGACGGCGGCGCGCTCCGATTCTCCGCCTGACGCACGAGCACCCCGCGACCATGTCGACTCCCGCACCGTCCTCCGCCCAACCCGCCGCCAAGCCCGACGTCGCGACGATGCAGTTCGATCCGGTCGCGCTCGCCGAGTCGATGGCGTCCGCCGCCGAGAAGAGCGCGAAGCTCCTCGGCGACTTCGCGTCCCGCCAGAACGCGTCGGGCAAGAACCCGTTCGCCGACGAGCTCGGCCTCGGCAAGGCATTCATGGAGCTCGCCGCGAACATGTTCTCGAACCCGGCGAAGCTGGCCGAGGCGAACATCGCGCTGTGGCAGCAGTACGCGGCGCTGTGGCAGAGCTCGATGATGCGCGCGTGGGGCGCGCAGGTCGCGCCGATCGCCGAGCCGGCGAAGGGCGACAAGCGCTTCCGCCACGAAGGCTGGCACGAGCACCTGCTGTTCGACTACATCAAGCAGAGCTACCTGATCGCCGCGCGCTGGCTGCACGAGAACGTCGCCGCCGTCGAGGGCCTCGACGAGCAGACCAAGCGCAAGGTCGATTTCTTCACGCGCCAGTACATCGACGCGCTCGCGCCGTCGAACTTCGCGCTGACCAATCCCGAAGTGTTCAAGGAGACGATCTCGACCGGCGGGCAGAACCTCGTCAAGGGCTTGAACAACCTGCTCGACGACATCGAGCGCGGCAACGGACAGCTCCGCATCTCGATGACCGACGCCAAGGCGTTCGAGCTCGGCGTCAACATCGGCACCACGCCCGGGAAGGTGGTGTTCAGGAATGCGCTGATCGAGCTGATCCAGTACGAGCCGTCGACCAAGAAAGTGCACGAGCGGCCGCTGCTGGTCGTGCCGCCGTGGATCAACAAGTTCTACATCCTCGACCTGCGCGAGAAGAACTCGTTCCTGCGCTGGGCGGTCGGCCAGGGCCACACGGTGTTCGTGATCTCGTGGGTCAATCCCGACGAGAAGCTCGCCGGCAAGGACTTCGAGGACTACCTGACCGAAGGCTTGCTCGCCGCGCTCGGCGCGATCGAGAAGGCGACCGGCGCGAAGGACGTCAACGCCGTCGGTTACTGCCTCGGGGGCACGCTGCTCGCCGCGACGCTCGGCTACCTCGCGGCGAAGAAGGAGAAGCGCATCGCGAGCGCGACCTTCATGACGTCGCTGGTCGACTTCACGCACGCCGGCGAGCTCGAGGTGTTCATCGACGAGGCGCAGGTCGCCTCGCTCGAGCGCAAGATGCGCGAGCGCGGCTATCTCGAGGGCACCGAGATGGCGAACACGTTCAACATGCTGCGAGCCAACGACCTGATCTGGTCGTTCGTCATCAACAACTACCTGCTCGGCCGCGACCCGTTCCCGTTCGACCTCCTGCACTGGAACTGCGACGCGACGCGCATGCCGGCGAAGATGCACAGCTTCTACCTGCGCAACCTGTACATGCGCAACGCGCTGCGCGAGCCGGGCGGCGTCACGCTCGACGGGGTGCCGATCGACCTCGGCGCAACCAAGGTGCCGACCTACTTCGTCTCGGCGGTCGAGGATCACATCGCGCCGTGGAAGACCACGTACGCAGGCCCGTCGATCCTCGGCGGCCCGTCGCGCTTCGTCCTGTCCGGCTCCGGGCACATCGCGGGCATGATCAACCCGCCCGCGGCGAACAAGTACGGCTACTGGACCAACGAGAAGCTGCCCGACACGCCCGAGGCGTGGTTCGAAGGCGCGAAGCAGCACGAGGGCTCGTGGTGGACCGACTGGCAGGCGTGGGTGCGCCAGCGCGCCGGCAAGGAGGTCGCCGCGCGCGTCCCCGGCAAGGGCAAGCTCAAGGCGCTCGCCGACGCGCCCGGCACCTACGTCCGCATCCGCGCCGACGGCAAGTGATAGATTTAGCCGTGTCGATCCAAATGCCCGGAGGCCCCATGCGCATCGCCCGACTACTCCTCGCCGCCATCTTCGCCGTGTCGGCGAGCTTGCCGTTCGTCACGCCGGCGCGCGCGGCGTCGTGCAACGACTGCGGCGTGATCCAGTCGATGCAGTACGTCGAGGAGAAGGGCCAGGCGAGCGGGGTCGGCGCGGTCGCCGGCGGCGTTATCGGTGGCGTCCTCGGCCACCAGATCGGCAGCGGCCGCGGCAACACCGTCGCGACGGTTGCGGGCGCGGGCGCCGGCGCCTACGCGGGCCACCAGATCGAGAAGAACCGCAACAAGAAGTCGTACTGGGCCGTCAGCGTGAGGATGGACAACGGCACCGTGCGCAACCTCACCTACACCAGCCGCCCGCCCGCGAACGAGGGCGAGCGCGTCAAGCTGCTCGACGGCGGGCGCCGGATGGCCCTCGTCGTCAACTGACCCTTGTGGGTCCGACTTCAGTCGGACGCCTTGGCGTTGGATGAGGCGAACACCGTCCGGCTGAAGCCGGACCCACAAGAGCGCTCCTAGCGCTGGCCCGGTTTCGGGCCCGCGCCGCGATCGCCACCGCCCCCTCCTCCATCGCTGCCGCCGCCGGACCCGCCTCGTCCGCCGCCGTCGTTGTTATTGTTGTTGTTCTGACCGCGAGCCGCCGGCTGCGGCGGCGGCGCCTGCGGCACGATCACCGGTGCGGGCGGCGGCGCGTGCTGGACCTGCGGCGCGGGCTGCGGCGCGATGCGCGCGGGCGGCATCGGCACCCCCGCCGAAGGCGCGCTCTGCGCGGGCTGCGGATGCGGTTGCGGCGTCGCGATGCGCTGCGGTGGCGGCGCATACGGCTGCGCGGTCTCGCGCTGCACAGGCGTCGTGACCATCGGCTGCGCCGCGCGCTGCGGCGGTGAATACGGCTGCACCGTCTCGCGCTGCACCGGCGCGGCGTAGCGTGTCGGCGGCGGCGTGCTCGGCGGCGTCGACGTCATCGGCACCGACGGCGCGGGCGACGGCTTCGACGACGGCTGGGCGTACGCCGACGGCGGCGATGTCGGGTAGTCGCGCGTCGGCGCCGCGCGCGGCATCGGCACGGACGTGCTCGCGTTGTTGCTTCCGGGCTTGGTTGCGCCCGGGACCGACGTGACCGTCGACGTGCCCGGGAATGCCGGCCGCGCGATCGGGTCGCGGCGCGACGTCGTGTAGAACGTCGACGCGGGAGGCGGCGTATTCGAGGTGCCCGGCTTCACGAGCGGCTTGAGCGCGCCGGTCGGCCGCGCGGACGGCGCCGACAGCGCGACCGGCAACGCGGCGGCCTGCGACGGCGGCACGTTGACGAGATTCGCGCGAACGGGCCGCTGTCCGGTGAACGTCGCGCTGCCGACCGCCGTGACGCCGCCGGGCCGGTTCGCGTTCACGTACTGCGTCGGCGGCGCACGATAGTTGCGCTCGTCGGTCCGCACCGCGTAGGGCCGGTTGTAGTTCGTCCAGCATCGGTACGTGCAGTTGCCCCACCACGGGCGCATCGGCTCGCCCCACGCGAGCGGCGCCCACGCGTACACCGGGCCCCCGATGCCGAGCGTCGCCCAGCCCGAGCCGCCGACCCAGCCGACCATCGCCGGCGCCCAGTACGGGCGCGCGATGTACGCGCCCGGGCACCAGCCCCAGCGGCCGCCGTTGTGGACCCAGCGCCCGTAGTGCGACGGCGCGTAGCCCCACGGCGCCGAGTCGACCCAGGTCCAGCCGTAGGCGGCGACATTCGTCCAGTAGCCGTTGCGGTACGGCGCCCAGTCGGGATCGCTGCCGAGCGTCGGGTACCAGACCGCGCCATAGGTCGCGTCGCTCTCCCAGCGGCCGTAGTCGTCGAGATCCGCGTAACCGACCATCTGCGGCGAGACGTACTGCGTCGCGGTCCGGCGCTGGTAGCGACGGTCGCGGTTGGCGCTCCAGGTGTCGAAGCCGTCGGTCGCGATGCCGTGGCGCACGTCGACGTAGGTCGCGTCGAGCCCGTCGGCCTGCGCCGTCTGGCCCGGCAGCACTTGCTGCATGCCGCCTTGCGTCGGCATCGTCGCCTCGCCTTCGCGCACGACGAGCGTCGTGCGCAGGCGATCGGGCGTGACGTCGATCCGGTAGAGGCCCGGCCGCGTCAGCACGATCTGCGTATTCGGCGTGTCGATGCGCGCGACCTCGCCGGCGTCGAGCGCGCGCAGCCGCACGATCGCGCGCCCCTGCGCGAGGAAGAACGCCATTGCGCGGTCGTCGAGCCGCGCGACGTGCACGTTGGTCTCGCCGCCGAGGCGCAGTTGCGCGACGCCGACGTCGATCTCGGCGCGCCCGCCTTCCGCAACCCACAGGTTGTCGCCGCTCGCGATCGGGTAGTTGAGGCCGATCGCCGACCAGTCGCTCGCGCGGTCCTCGGGCGCGTGGTAGACCTCGCCGCCCACGTCGGCGATGCGTCCGACGCGCGCCGGCGCCTCGTCGTCGAACGTTGCCTGGGCGTTCGCCGGCGCCGGCAGGAGCGACGCAGCGAGCCACGCCGCGACCGCGGCGATCCCGACCCACCCCGCGGCACGATGCCGCGTCGAAGCCCTCGTCCCCATCGCTGATCTCCTCGCCGCCAGAAACGTCCGGTGTCGGCCCGGGGTTGACCCCGGAGGGCCGCCACGGTTCCCGCGCGACATGATTCGAAACGTCTTGCGATAGACTGGAACCGACGCGGGCGACCGATCCGCGGCCACCGAGGAGCCCCGTTCCATGCGCCTTTCCCGCGTGTCGCGCATCGCCGCCGCGCTTGCATTGTCGTGCGTCGCCGGCGCCGCTTCGGCCCAATTCTCGAACTTCTACGTCTTCGGCGACAGCCTTTCCGACGCCGGCTCGTTCAAGCCGATCGTGCCGCCCGGCGCCGGGCTCTACACGACCAACCCGGGGCCGATGTGGACGCAGTTCCTCGCCTCGCGCTACGGTCTCACGTCGTCGCCCGCGAACCAAGGGGGCAACGACTACGCCGAAGGCGGCGCGCGCGTCGCGCTGAACCCGGGCGTCCCGCCCAGCTTCCCGCCGACCGCGAACGCGACGCCGGTGCTGACGCAGATCGCGCACTTCCTCGCGACCGGACCCGCGGATTCGGGTGCGCTCTACTCGGTGTGGGCGGGCGGCAACGATCTCTTCACGCAGTTCGGGCTTTTGCAGGCCGGCGTGATCACGCAGCAGGAACTGCTCGCGGCGATGGGCCTCGCCGCCACGCAACTCGCCGGCGGCGTCGCGCAGCTGCAGGGCGCGGGCGCGCACAACCTGATGGTCTTCAACCTGCCCGACGCGGGCAAGACGCCCGACGGCATCGGCACCGGCCAGGGCGCGGCGATCAGCCAGGTCGTCAACGTGTTCAACACGACGCTGAACGCTGGGCTGAACCAGGTCGGCGGCAACGTGATCCGCGTCAACATCTTCCAGCTGCTCAACGAGGTCATCGCCGACCCGTCGCGCTACGGCTTCACCAACGTCACCGGTCGCGCGTGCAACAACGACTTCGGCGGCCGACCGTATGCGCTGTTCTGCACGCCCGACACGCTCGTGTCGCCCGACGCGCCGGAGACCTTCCTGTTCGCCGACGGCAACCATCCGACGACCGCCGGCATGCGGCTCATCGCGCAGCTCGCCGCGAGCATGATCGAAGGCCCGCAGATGATGTCCGCGCTGGGCGAGGCACCGCTGGCCGTCGAAGCCGCGAACTTCCGCGCGATCGACGGGCGCATGCAGTCGGGCCTCAACACGCCGCGCAGCAACGCGCGCTTCCAGCCATGGGTCACCGCCGACTACGCGAACCCGGACATCAAGGGCGACTTCCTGTCCGGCGACGCGGACGTGACGACGATCACGGTCGGCAGCGACATGAAGATCAACGAGCGCCTGCTGGTCGGCGGCGCGTTCGGCTACACCGAGAACAAGGGCGACTTCGGCTCGGGCCGCGGCGGGTACAAGCTCAAGGAAACGACGGGCACGTTCTACGCGGGCTACGGCGACGGGCCGTGGTACGTCGGCGTTCGCGTCGGCGCGGGCGACCTCGACTACGGCGACGTCCATCGCAACATCGAGCTCGGCACCAGTATCCGGACCGAGCGCGGCGAGACGTCCGGCTACCACTACTACGGCAGCCTCGTCGGCGGCTGGTGGTTCGGCACGACGTCGCTCCTGCACGGCCCGTTCGCGCGCCTGACCTACCAGGAAGCGAAGGTGCGGCAGTTCTCCGAGCAGAGCGCCACGTCCACGGCGCTGACCTACGGCTCGCAGAAGCGCGAGTCGATGCAGACCTCGCTCGGCTACCAGGTCGCCGCGAACGTCGGCGCGATCCGGCCGTGGGGCCGCGTGAGCTGGGAGTACGACGCGAAGGCCGACGACCGTTCGGTTGCG
>DATBSV010000256.1:0-4097 GCA_036559685.1 Casimicrobiaceae bacterium | reverse complement strand
CTTTGCGGATCGCTGGGCAGCAGGTTGTTGACCGGCTTGAGCTGGCCGGGCCAGTACGCGGGTCGCGACGCCACCAGCCCGGCGTGCGTGAACCGCAGCCAGGCTTCCCACGCGGCGCCGTCGGCGAATGCGAACGGGTCGCGCTCGCGTCGATCCACGACGCTCGCATAGTCGCGGATTTCGCGCGTCTCGACTTCGTCGGCATCGGACGCGATCCGCTCGATCGTTGTCGCCAACGCCGTCGCGCCGCCGAGCCCGCGGAAGTTGTGGTGGGCCTCGATCGCGGACCAGCACGCACTGGTCGGGCGCCCGCGCGGGAAGATCCCGTCGATCGGCGCTTCGCCGGCCGTGCGTGCGATCAGGGCGTCGAAGATCGCGACCCATCGCTCGTCACGACGCGCTGGCTCGCCGCGTGCGCGCAACGCGTCCTCGAGGGGTGCCGGATCGCCGTCGGCGCCGGCGCGCGCGACCACCGGAGCGAGCGCGACATGCTCGTCGAGCATCGCGAGCGTGGCCGATGCTTCGTCCGCGGCGTCGCGAGGCAGGTGCGACAGCCGAAGCACGTCGGTCAATCGCCGTCGCGCCTCGTCGAGCGCGCCTTCCTCGACCGCGAGCGTCGCAAGATTGACCTGTGCGTAAGGGTGCGCGGGGAGGTGGGCGAGGGCGCGTAGCAGATGCGCACGCGCCGCGCCGAAGTCCCGGTCGATGCGCTCGCTTCCCGCCAGCTTGTTGAGCGCGTCGGCGTTGTCGGGCGCGAGGTCGACCGCGGCGGCGTAGGCGTTGCGCGCGGCGCCGAGCTGCCCGGCCATACGCAGCACGTCGCCGTGGGCGAGATGCACGAGCGCGATCCTCGGAGCGAGCACGACGCCGCGCGCGGCTGCCTCGACCGCTCGCGCGTGATCGCCCACCATCGAGTGCGCGACGCCGAGCGCGATCCACGCGCCCGCGTCGCCGGGCGTTGCCGCGGTCATGCGCTCGAGCGACGGTATCGCGTCACCCGGTCGCCCCGCGCGGATGAGTGCCTGGGCGTCGGCCAGCGACGTCGCCGCGGCCCTGGCGCGGCTTGTCCGGTCGGCGTCGGCGTGGCGCGGCATCCGCGGATTATAGGGAATGCGTCGCGGTACACTTCACCCGAACGCGCCGCAATCGATGACGATCCACCTCGTTCCGGGACGATTGACGCTCGCGACCCTTCGCGACGTCTGGGCGGGGCCGCGGAAATTCGCGATCGATGCCGGCGCCCGTCCTGCCGTCGACGCGGCGGCGGCGACGGTGGCGCGGCTCGTGGCCGAGCATCGCACCGTCTACGGCGTCAACACCGGCTTCGGGCTCCTCGCGCGCACGCGGATCGACGACGCGAGGCTGGCCGAGCTGCAACGCGCGCTGCTGCTCTCGCATTCGGCCGGGACCGGTCCCGACCTCGACGACGCGGTCGTGCGGCTCGTGCTCGTGCTGAAGGCGTGCTCGCTGGCCCGTGGGCACTCGGGCGTGCGCTGGGCGCTCGTCCAAGCGCTCATGGCGCTCGCGAACGCCGGCGTGCTACCGCGTGTGCCGATGCAAGGCTCGGTCGGCGCGTCGGGCGACCTGGCGCCCCTTGCGCATCTTTCCGGCGTGCTGATCGGCGAAGGTGAGGCGCGCGTCGACGGCCGCGCCATGCCGGCCGTCGAAGCGCTCGCCCGCGCCGGTCTCACGCCGATCGCGCTCGCGCCCAAGGAAGGACTCGCGCTCATCAACGGCACCCAGGTGTCCACGGCGCTCGCGCTCGCCGGCCTGTTCATGCACGAGCGCGCGCTGGCAGCGGCGTTCATCGCCGGCATGATGAGCGTCGACGCGTGCCTCGGCAGCGACACGCCATTCGACGCGCGCATCCAGGCGCTGCGCGGGCACGCAGGACAGCGCGACGCCGCGGCGATCTACCGCCGGCTGCTCGCCGGCAGCGCGATCCGCGCGTCGCACGCCGACTGCCCGCGCGTGCAGGATCCCTACAGCCTGCGCTGCCAGCCGCAGGTGATGGGCGCCGTGCTCGACCAGACGCGCGCGGTCGCGGCCACGCTGTTGACCGAAGCCAACGCGGTCTCCGACAACCCGCTCGTGTTCGCGGCGTCGGGCGAAGTGCTGGCTGGCGGCAACTTCCACGCCGAGCCGGTCGCGTTCGCGGCCGACAACCTGTCGCTCGCCATCGCGGAGACCGGCGCCCTCGCCGAGCGCCGCATCGCGCTGCTGATGGACGCGAACCTGTCGGGCCTGCCGCCGTTTCTCGTCGAGGACGGAGGCGTCAACTCGGGCTTCATGATCGCGCAGGTCACCGCCGCGGCACTCGCCTCGGAGAACAAGTCGCTCGCGCACCCCCGTAGCGTCGACTCGCTGCCGACCTCGGCGAACCAGGAAGACCACGTCAGCATGGCAACGGGCGCCGCCGCGCGCCTCGCGCCGATGGTGGGCAACGTGGCGGCGATCGTCGCGATCGAGTTGCTCGCCGCGGCGCAGGGCATCGACCTTCGCAGGCCGCTCACGACGTCGGCGCCTCTCGGCGGCGTCCATGCGCGACTGCGCGCGGTCGCGCCGTTCTGGTCGCGCGATCGCGCGTTCGCGCCCGATCTCGCCGCCGTGCGCGGGCAGGTCGAGCGCGGCGAGTTCGTCGACGACGTGCCCGAGGCGCTCGTCGCCGGTTGACGCGAATCGCGCGACAATCCGTCGGTGACGAAAGGGACAGCGATGCATCGCGACGATCCTAAGGAGCTGGCCGGACAGCGCGCCGACCCGCGCCATGCCGACCGCACCGTGCGCGCGCCGCGCGGCACGATGCTCGCTTGCCGTTCGTGGCTCACCGAGGCCGCCTACCGGATGATCCAGAACAACCTCGATCCCGAGGTGGCCGAGAACCCCAAGGCGCTCGTCGTCTACGGCGGCATCGGACGCGCGGCGCGCGACTGGGCGTCGTTCGACGCGATCCTCGCGGCGCTCAAGGACCTCGGCGACGACGAGTCGCTGCTGATCCAGTCCGGCAAGCCCGTGGGCGTGTTCAAGACCCATCCCGACGCGCCGCGCGTCCTCATCGCGAATTCCAACCTCGTGCCGCGCTGGGCGACGTGGGAGCACTTCAACGAGCTCGACCGCAAGGGCCTCATGATGTTCGGCCAGATGACGGCCGGGAGCTGGATCTACATCGGCTCGCAGGGCATCGTGCAGGGCACCTACGAAACATTCGCCGAAGCGGGCCGCCAGCACTTCGGCGGCACGTTGAGCGGTCGTTGGATCCTCACGGCGGGCCTCGGCGGCATGGGCGGCGCGCAACCGCTCGCCGCGACGATGGCCGGGGCATCGATGCTCGCGATCGAGTGCCAGCCTTCGCGCATCGCGATGCGCCTGTCGACGCGTTACCTCGACGAGCAGGCGCGCGATCTCGACGACGCGCTCGCGCGCATTCGCGCCGCCTGCGATTCGGGCAAGGCGCGATCGATCGGGCTCGTCGGCAACGCGGCGGAGATCCTGCCCGAGCTGGTCCGGCGCGGCGTGCGGCCCGACATGGTCACCGACCAGACGTCCGCGCACGACCTGGTCTACGGCTACCTGCCGGCCGGCTGGACCGTCGAGCGATGGCAGGCCGCGCAGGCCGATCCCTCGCAGCACGCGGCGCTCGTCGCGGCCGCGCAGCAATCGTGCGCCCGGCACGTCGAGGCCATGCTCGCGTTCCACCGGCAGGGCGTGGCGACGTTCGACTACGGCAACAACCTGCGGCAGGTCGCGAAGGACCAGGGTGTCGCGGACGCTTTCGCGTTCCCGGGCTTCGTGCCCGCGTACATCCGGCCGCTGTTCTGCGAAGGCAAGGGGCCGTTCCGCTGGGTCGCGCTGTCCGGCGATCCGGAGGACATCCGCGCGACCGATCGCAAGGTCAAGGCGCTGTTCCCGCACGACGCGCATTTGCACCGCTGGCTCGACATGGCCGGCGAGCGCATCGCGTTCCAGGGTCTGCCCGCGCGCATCTGCTGGCTCGGGCTCGGCGAACGCCATCGCGCGGGGCTCGCGTTCAACGACATGGTGCGCAACGGCGAGGTGAAGGCGCCGATCGTGATCGGCCGGGATCACCTCGACGCGGG
>DATBSV010000255.1:0-11499 GCA_036559685.1 Casimicrobiaceae bacterium | reverse complement strand
GCTCCTCGGCCGTCATCGACAGCGCCTTCTGGCCCTGGCGGTTGGTGAACAGATACGTTCCGCGCAGCGGCGAGATCCACGCGAGCTTCGCGAACGCGAGCTGACCGTCGTCGCCTTCGAACTCGATCCACATGCCGCGGTCGAGGCTGCGCGCGATCTCGAGGAACTGGTCCTCGACGATCGATGGCTCCTCGACCGGCGGCGCGGGCTCGGCCGGCGCCATCGCATCGGCGAGGGCCTCGGCCTGCTGCGCGGCGCGCGTGTCGCCGGCGGCCTTCGCGACTTCCGCCTGCACCTTCGCCGCCTCGGCCACCGCGGCCGTCGGCGAGTCGACGTGCGCGTAGGTCGGCTTGACCGCCGCCGCGTGCGCCTCGACGAGGTTCGACATGAACGACTCGCGCACCTCCGGCGGCCACGATTGACCCTGTACGCCGGCAGTGAGCCGTTTCAGCAGCGACGGCAGCAGCGCGACGAGGTGCTTGCGGTCCTCGGACGTGCGCTTGGGCTGCACGCTCCACACGAGGTCCTCGAGCGTCGACACCGCCGCGCCCCACGCCTCGCTGTCGTCGCCCGCGGCCGCGTAGACACGTCCCATGGCCGGCTGCCAGCGATCGCGCAGGAAGCCCGCGAGGAACTTCGGCACCGGCGAAGCCTCGATCCGGCGCTCGACCTCGCCGCGCGCGACGTTGGCGGCGATCTCCGCGCGGTCGCGGAGGTTGATCTCCTCGGCCGACGAGCTGATGTTCGCCTCGGCGTTGCGCTCCTCCTCGGCGAGGAACGCCTCGAGGTCCGCGCGCAGCTCGTCGAAGATCGTGAGGTCGTCCGAGAACCCGTCGAGGATCCGGTGGACGATCTGGTCGAGCTTCCGGTAGAGCGGATCCTCGTTGCCCATCGACGTCGACCAGCCGCGCCCGGCCTCCGCGAGCGCGTTGACGAGCAGGCGCGACGGATGCGACTTCTTCGCGAAGAACGCGCCGTCGAGCATCGCCGCCTTCAGCACCGGGATCTGCAGGCGCGCGAGCAGCGCCTTGATGCCGTCGGGCAGGTCGCGCGTCTCGAAGATGAAGTCGAACAGCATCGCGACCATCTCGATGGTCATCGACTCGAGCTGGTTCGCCCGCTTGCCGAGCGGCGACTCCTGCAGGTCGCGCAGGACGTTGTGCAGTCCGTCCGGGATGCCGGAGAACTGGACCATCGCGCCGCCGCCCGCGTCGAAGCCCGACTGCCCCGCCTGCAGGCGCGTCAGGCCCTCGTGCAGCATCTGCGTCGCGATGATCGGCTGGCCCGGCACGTAGCCCGACGGCGTCGGCGCCATCGGCGCGAACGCGACCTGCGGCAGGCCGCCGCTCATCGGCATCGCGATCTCGGGCAGGTCGCCCTGGCCCGCGCCGTACGACGGCATCCCCTGCGGCATCCCTTGGGGCATGCTCTGCGGCATGCCCTGCGGATAACCGGAAGGCATCGCCTGCCCCATGCCGGCGGCGCTGCCGAACATGCGTCGGAACAAGGCCATGACGTCGACCTCGGCCTGCTGCTCGTGCCCCTGCGCAAGCGCATTCGCCTGGGCCTGCGCGCGCGCCGCCGCCTCCTGGGCACGACGTTCCTGTCCGGCCGCGGCGCGGTTGATGATCGCCGACCGGTTGGCCGCCGGCACGACGCGCAGGTTCGCGAGGTGCTTGTTGAGGTCGCCGTAGATCGACGCGATGTCGCCGAGCGAGGCCTGGTTCAGCTCCTTCAGGATCTGGAACTTGATGCGGCTCTCGGTCTTGATCTGGCCGAGCGCGTCGGTGAACGCGTCGACGATCGTCTCGGGCGACAGAGGATTGTCGAGCGTCTCGAGGTTGGGCTTGTCGAGCAGGTGGCCGAACCCGCGGTTGAGCAGCGCGAGCTCCTCGTGGCAGGCGTTCTCGACGATGCGCGTGATGTTGCCGGTGACCACCGACTCGTCCATCGCGGAGATGTCGACGAGCGTGAGCTTGGTCGGGTCGACGGTCGCGAAGTCGGGCTTGGCGTCCTCGCGCCCTGCGAAGCGGTCGTCGACACGCTTGCGCAGCCGCTGCTCGAACTCGGCCATCAGCGTCGCGCGCTCGGTCCTGAGCAGCGCGCGAGCGTCGAGGTAGAGCGCCTGCTCGTCGCGGACATCGGTGCGTCCCGCGCGCTCCATCAACAGGTCGCCGACGCGGTCGAGCATCGCCGAGAACGCGAGCATCAGGCGATGCACGGCGAGATCCCGGCAGTCCGCGAGGATCTTCGCCATTTCACGCGGCGGTGGCCGCCGCGTGGACGCTTCGGTCGTCGTTGCGCTCAAGCGTGGATCTCGGGAGCTCCCCGGGGCGCCCGCGTCCGACCTCCGCGGGTCGGTCTTTGCGGCGGCCCTCCCGGGCCGGTTCGCCAATCCACTGGAGCAGCGAACGCCAACCCACTGTAGCACGGGGGATTTTCCCGCGCCACGGCGGGCGGGGTTACCGGTGACCCTCCAGCGCGGCCCAGGCCTTCTCGACGCGCTTGAGCGATACCGGGGTGGGTGTCCTGAGCTCCTGGGCGAATAGCGACACCTTGAGCTCCTCCAGGAGCCATCGGAAGTCGTCGAGCGCCGGGTCGAGGCGGCCCGCCGCCCGGTCGCGGTCGCGCCGCTCGCGCCAGCGGCGCGTCCATTCCTCGACCTGAGGGGCGTGCCGCGCCTCGCGGTCCGGCCGTTCGCGGGCCTTGGCCCAGCGGCGGGCGATCCCCTCGAAATAGCGGGGAAGGTGCTGGAGCTGCGTCCACGGCGTCGCGACCGGGAAGCCCGGGGCGACGAGCTCGTCGCGCTGGGCCCGGAGCTCGGCGGCGAGCCGGCCCATCCCCGCCGGCGCCTGGGCCAGCTTCTGGCCGGCGGCGTGGTAGGCGGCGGCAATCGTGGCGACCAGGCCGAAGGCGGCGTCGGCGACCGCGGGGAGCCGCGTGCGTGCGCGCTTGACCTGCTCGTCGAACGCTTTCGCGGTGCGCGGCAACGGATCCTCGCCGACGAACGCGCGGTCTGCGATCGCGTCGAGCAGGTCGGCGAGCAGCCGGTCGGTCGGCACCGCGGGCTTCAGCATCAAGGCCGACTGCGTGAAGCCGGGCAATCCCTTTTCGTAGCGCGCGAACGGATCCTTCAGCGCGAGCCGGATCAGGCGCACCACGCCGCGTCGCGTCGACGCGAGCGCCTCCTCGCGCGTGTCCGCGAGCGTGAGCGACACGCTCGTCTTGTCGTCGACCAGCGTCGGGTACGCGGCGAGGCGCTGTGAGCCGCGCGCGATCTCGAGCGTCTCGGGCAGGTCGCCGAAGTCCCAGCGCGTGAGACCGCGCTTGCCGAACGCCGGGCCCGACGCGGCGAAGCTCGCCTTCGCGGCCTCGCCGAGGCGCTCGCGCAACGACGCGAGGTTGCGGCCCGCGGCGAGCTCGCGGCCCGCCGCGTCGACGACGACGACGTTTACCGCGAGGTGCTCGGGCAGCGCCGCGCCGTCCCATGTCTCGGGCGGCGGCGCCTCGCCGAGCGTGGCGCGGAGCCATGCGCGGATCGCGTCCGGCAGCGACACGTCGCGCGCGCTCGCGTGCTCGAGGAACGCCGTGACCGCCGGCGCAATCGGCACGAGCCGGTTGCGGAACGCCTTGGGCAGCGCCTTGAAATAGGCGGTCACCTTTTCGCGCACCATGCCCGGCACGAGCCAGGAGAGCGCGGCGTCGTCGAGGCGGTTGAGCAGCGCGAGCGGAACCGTCAGTGTCAGTCCGTCGAGCGGATGGCCCGGCGAGAACCGGTACTTGAGCGGCAGCGTTGCGCCGGCGACCTCGAGCGACTCCGGGAAGAGCGCCTCGGTGACGTCCTCGGCGGCATGACGCATCAGCGCCTCGCGCGACATGTCGAGGAGCTTCGGGTTGCGCTTCTCGGCCTCGACGCGCCAGCGCTCGAACGTCGCCGTCGACACGACGTCCTTCGGCACGCGCTCGGCATAGAACGCCGCGATCGTCTCGTCGTCGACGAGCACGTCGCGGCGGCGCGCCTTGTGCTCGAGCTCGGCGATCTCGGCCAGCAGGCGCTTGTTGTGCGCGAGGAACGCTCCGCGCGTCGCGAGCTGCCCGGGCACCAGCGCCTCGCGAATGAACACCTCGTGCGCGAGCTTCGGATCGCGCGGCGCCAGCGCCACCGGGCGCGACGCGACGAGCGTGAGCCCGTAGAGCTGCACGCGCTCGCGCGCGACGACCTCGCCGCGCGCGGGGTCCCACGAGGGGTCGAACCACTCGCGGGTCACGCGGTCGCCGGCCATCGCCTCGATCCACTCGGGCTCGATCTTCGCGGCGCAGCGCGCGTACAGGCGAGTCGTCTCGACGAGCTCGGCCGCGAGGATCCAGCGGCCGCCCTTTTTCGCGAGGCCGCTGCCCGGATGCAGGTGGAAGCGCAGGCCGCGCGGGCCGCTGTAGCCCTCGCCTTCCCCGTCGCGCAAGCCTACGTTGGAAAGCAATCCGGCGAGCAATGATTCGTGGATCGCGCGGTAGCGGGACGCGTCGATCGACGCCGGAAGCGCGTCGTTCCATTCGTAGCCGCTCTCGGCGAGCTGCGCCGCGAGCTCGCGATGCACGTCGCGCCATTCGCGCATGCGCAGGTGATTGACGAACACCTCGCGGCAGCGGTCGACCTGGCGGCGGTGCGAGAGCTTCTCGTCGCCGAGCACGGAGAAGAATTGCCACAGGTTGACCAGCGACAGGAAGTCGGAGCGCTCGTCGCGGAACCGGAGGTGCGCCTGGTCGGCCGCCTGCGCCTTCTCGAGCGGGCGCTCGCGCGGGTCGGGCACCGACAGTGCGCTCGCGATCACGAGCGCCTCGGCGAGGCAGCCGCGCTCGCGCGCGGCGAGCACGATGCGGCCGATGCGCGGGTCGAGCGGCAGCCGCGCGAGCTCGCGCCCGATGTCGGTGAGCACGCGGCGCTCGTCGACCGCGCCGAGCTCCTGCAACAGCTGGTAGCCGTCCGCGATCGCCCGCGGGCTCGGCGCCTCGACGAACGGGAACGCGTCGACCGGCCCGAGATCGAGCGACGCCATCTGCAGGATCACGCTCGCCAGCGAGCTTCGCAGGATCTCGGGCTCGGCGAACCGCGGCCGCGCCTCGTAGTCGGGCTCCGGATACAGGCGCACGCAGATGCCGTCCTGGACGCGGCCGCAGCGGCCCGCGCGCTGGTCGGCGTTCGAGCGCGCGATCTTCTCGATCTTGAGGAGCGTCGTCTTGTTGCGCGACGCGTAGCGCTTGATGCGCGCGACCCCGGTGTCGATCACGTAGCGGATGCCCGGCACGGTCAGCGAGGTCTCGGCCACGTTGGTCGCGAGCACGATGCGCCGGCCGCGCGAGGGCGCGAACGCGCGCTGCTGCTCCTCGGGCGACAGGCGTGCGTACAGCGGCAGGATCTCGGCGGCCGCGCCCCACGGGCGACGCTTCAAGTCCGCACGCAGCAGGTCCGCGGTCTCGCGGATCTCGCGCTCGCCCGGCAGGAACGCGAGGATGTCGCCCGGCCCCTCGCGCCACAGGTCGCCGGCCGCGTCGACGATCGCCTCCTCGACGTCTTCCTCGTCGTCGGTGGCCTCGTCCTCGGGATCGCCGCCGGCGGCGCGGTAGCGGATCTCGACCGGATACAAGCGTCCCGAGACCTCGATCACCGGCGCCGGATGCGCATCGTCGACGCCGAAGTGACGCGCGAAGCGGTCGGCGTCGAGCGTCGCCGACGTGATCACGACCTTGAGGTCGTGGCGGCGCGCGAGCAACTGTTTCAGGTACCCGAGCAGGAAGTCGATGTTGAGGCTGCGCTCGTGCGCCTCGTCGATGATGATCGTGTCATAGGCCAGCAAGTCGCGGTCGCCGCGCGTCTCGGCCAGCAGGATGCCGTCGGTCATGATCTTGACCCAGGCGCCGGGCCCGGTCTTGTCGGCGAAGCGCACCTTGTAGCCGACCGCGTCGCCGATCGACGTCCGCATCTCCTGCGCGATCCGCGCGGCGACGGTGCGCGCGGCGATGCGGCGCGGTTGCGTGTGGCCGATCAGCCCCCGCTCGCCGCGTCCCGCCGCGATGCAGATCTTCGGCAACTGCGTCGTCTTGCCCGAGCCGGTCTCGCCACACACGATCACGACCGGATGCGCGCGGATCGCCGCGGCGATCTCCTCGGCGCGCTGGGCGACCGGCAGCTCGGGCGGGTAGGCGACCGTCGGGCGCGTCGCGAGGCGCGCGTCGCGGCGCCCGACCGCGCGCGCGACCTCGTCGGCGAGTCGACCCCACGCCTCGGGCGGCGCGCGCCGTCGCCGCGCGTCCTCGAGGCGCGCGCCGACGCGCCGCGCGTCGGCGACGAGCATGTCGGGGAGGCGCGCCGCGAGCGCGGCGTAGTCGGGGATCGGCATGGACGGATTCGGAAGCCGGGACGGCGGGCGCGGATTCTAGCGGTAGACCCGGCGGTCGACCTCGCGGTTGACCCATCGCGCGCGCCCCACGCTATGATCCGCCCACTCTGTCGTCCCTCCGGAGGACCCATGTCGAAGACCCCCGCCCCGCTTACCCGGTTCCCGCGCATCGCGCTCGCCACCGTGCTCGCCGCCTCGCTCGCCGCCGCGTCGGTCGCCGACGCGAAGACGCTGCGCTGGGCCGGCCGCGGCGACCCGCAGACGATGGACCCGTACTCGCAGAACGAGAACCTGACCAACAACATCAACAACCTGATCTACGACACGCTCGTGATGCGGGACAAGGACCTCAAGGTCATCCCGGGCCTCGCGACGTCGTGGGAGCAGCTCAACCCGACCACGTGGCGCTTCAAGCTGCGCCAGGGCGTCAAGTTCCACGACGGCTCGCCGTTCACGGCCGACGACGTCGTGTTCTCGATGCAGCGCTCCGCCGAGGATACTTCGCAGATCCGCGCCTATTCGAATGCCGCCGGCAAGCCGCGCAAGATCGACGACTACACGGTCGAGTTCGTCACCAACGGGCCGAACCCGATCGAGCTCGAGCACCTCGTGACGATCTTCATGATGTCGAAGTCGTGGTGCGAGAAGAACAAAGCGGTGAAGCCGCTCGACTTCAAGACCAAGGAGGAGATGATCACCGCGCGCAACGCCAACGGCACCGGCGCCTACTCGCTCAAGGCGCGCGAGCCCGACGTCAAGACGCACCTGGTCAAGAACCCGGAATGGTGGGGCTGGAAGGACAAGAAATTCGACGGCAACATCGACGAGATCGTCTACACGCCGATCGCGAACGACGCGACGCGCCTCGCCGCGCTCGTCGCCGGCAACGTCGACGTGATCAACGACCCGGCGCCGCAGGACGTGCCGCGGCTGCAGCAGACGCCCGGCGTCAAGGTCATCGAGGGAGTCGAGCAGCGTATCGTGTTCATCGGGATGGACCAGGAGCGCAACGAGCTCCTGTACTCGAGCGTCAAGGGCAAGAACCCGTTCAAGGACAGGCGCGTGCGCGAGGCGCTGTACAAGGCGATCGACATCGACGCGATCCGGACGGCGACGATGCGCGGCCTGTCGAAGCCGTCGGGCGCGATGACGCCGTCGCCGGTGCAGACGACGCCCGAGATCGAGAAGCGCTTCCCGTTCGACCCGGCCGCGTCGAAGAAGCTGCTCGCCGACGCGGGCTACCCGAACGGGTTCGAGGTGCAACTCGACTGCCCGAACAACCGCTACGTCAACGACGAGAAGATCTGCCAGGCGCTCGCCGCGATGTGGACCAAGATCGGCATCAACACGCGGCTGGTCACGATGCCGCGCGCGCAGTACTTCCCGAAGCTCGAGAAGCTCGACACCAGCCTCTACATGCTGGGTTGGGGCGGCGCGTCGACCGACGCGATCTTCACGCTGCAGCCGGTGCTGTCGACGTTCAACAGCAAGGGCGACGGCGACTTCAACTACGGCCGCTACTCCGACGCGAAGTTCGACGCGCTCGTCGGCGAGGTCAAGGTCGACATGAACCCGGAGAAGCGCATCGCCCTCATCCGCCGCGCGCTCGAGATCCAGAAGAACGAGATCTACCACCTGCCGCTGCACCGCCAGGTGATCCCGTGGGCGGCGCGCAGCAACGTCGAGCTGCCGCACCGCGCGGACAACCAGGTGTGGCCGATCTGGGCGAAGATGAAGTGACGGAGTGACGGCCGGTGGGGATGATCCTCCGCATCTTCTTCGCGCTCGCGATCGTCATCGCGACGTGGAACCCCACGGGCTGGTCGTACGTGCAGTGGGCGCTGATCGACACGTCGACGTTCGACGCGACCAAGGCGCTCGTCGGCGTGCTGCTCCTCGCCGCGTGGCTGATGTGCATCCGGGCGACCTGGGTGTCGCTCGGCCTGATGGGCGTCATCCTCGCCGCGATCGTGATCGGCGTGTTCGTCTGGTGGCTGCTCTCGATGGGGATCGTCTCGTCCGACCAGGGGACGATGCAATGGATCGGCGTGATCGCGATCGGCGTCGTGCTCGGAATCGGGATGGGCTGGTCGCTCTTCCGTGCGAAGGCGACCGGCCAGGTGGAGACCGACTAGGCCAGTCCGATCACACCGGCGCGCGATAGCCGCTCGATCTCCGCGTCGTCCAACGCGAGGCGCTCGCGCAACACCTCGCGCGTGTGCTGGCCCAGCAGCGGCGGCGCCTCGTCCGACCCGGGCGGCGTCGCCGACATCCCGATCGGAACGCCGACCTGCGGCACGCTCCCGGCGAGCGGATGCCCGAGGTCGCGCCGCATCGCGTGCGCGACGACGTGCGGATCGGCGAACACCTGGTCGATCGTGTTGATCGGTCCGCACGGGACGCCGACCGCCTCCAGCGATTCGAGCCAATCGCGCTGCGTGCGCATGCGCATGACCTCGGCGATCATCGGCACGAGCGTCGCACGGTGGCGCACCCGGTCGGCGTTGCGCGCGAACCTGGGATCGACCGACCACTCGCGCATGCCGGCGACCTCGCAGAATTTTGCGAACTGGCCGTCGTTGCCGACTGCGACGATCAGGTGACCGTCGGCGCAGGCGAACGTCTGGTACGGCACGATGTTCGGGTGGGCGTTCCCGATGCGCGCCGGTACGCGCCCGCCGACCAGGTAATTCAGGTTCATCACCGACATCATCGCGACGGCCGAGTCCATGAGGCAGCAATCGATGTGTTGGCCCACACCGGTGCGGTCACGATGCGCGAGCGCGGCCTGGATCGCGACGGTCGCGTACATGCCGGTCATGAGATCGGTGATCGCGATGCCCGCCTTTTGCGGACCGCCGCCCGGCACGTCGTCGGCCTCGCCGGTCACGCTCATGAAGCCCGACATGCCCTGGATGATGAAATCGTAGCCGGCGCGATCGGCGTACGGGCCGCGTTGCCCGAAGCCGGTGATCGAGCAGTAGACGAGCCGCGGGTTGAGTGCGGCGAGCGACGCGTAGTCGAGGCCGGCCTTCGCGAGGCCGCCGACCTTGTAGTTCTCGACCAGCACGTCGGCATCCAGCGCGAGCTCGCGCACGAGCCGCTGCCCGTCGGCGGTGGCGAAGTCGATCGCGACCGAGCGCTTGCCGCGGTTGCACGCGAGGTAGTACGCGGCCTCCGCGGTGTCGCGGCCCGACGCGTCCTTCAGGAACGGCGGGCCCCACATGCGCGTGTCGTCGCCGCCCTGCGGCCGCTCGACCTTGATGACCGTCGCACCGAGGTCGGCGAGGAGCTGCGTGCACCAAGGTCCCGCGAGCACGCGGGACAGGTCGAGGACCGTGAGGTGCGAAAGCGGGCCGGCCATCAATCCTTCAGCGCGGCCTGCACCTCGTCGAGCATCTTCTTGGCGTCGCCGAACAGCATCCGGTTGTTGTCCTTGTAGAACAGCGGATTGTCGACGCCCGCGTAGCCCGAGGCCATGCTGCGCTTCATCACGACCGAGGTCTTCGCCTTCCACACCTCGAGCACGGGCATGCCGGCGATCGGGCTGGTCGGGTCGTCCTGCGCGGCCGGGTTCACGATGTCGTTCGCGCCGATCACCATCGCGACGTCCGCCTTGGGGAAGTCGTCGTTGAGCTCGTCCATCTCGAAGACGATGTCGTAGGGGACCTTCGCCTCGGCGAGCAGCACGTTCATGTGTCCCGGCATGCGCCCGGCGACCGGGTGGATGCCGAAACGCACGTTCACGCCGCGCTCGCGCAGCGTCTTGGTGATCTCGTAGACCGTGTGCTGCGCCTGCGCGACCGCCATGCCGTAGCCCGGCACGATGATCACGTCCTTCGCGTCTCTCAGGAGCTCCGCGGTCTCGACCGCCGTGATCGGAGTCACCTCGCCCGCCGGCTGCGTGTCGCCGACGCCCTTCGCGGGCGCACTGCTGTCGGTGCCGAACCCGCCGGCGATGACGCTCAGGAAGTTGCGGTTCATCGCCTCGCACATGATGTACGACAGGATCGCGCCGGACGAGCCCACGAGCGCGCCGACGACGATCAGGACGTCGTTCGACAGCATGAAGCCGGTCGCCGCCGCGGCCCAGCCCGAGTAGCTGTTGAGCATCGACACGACGACGGGCATGTCGGCTCCGCCGATCGCCATCACCATGTGGATGCCGAAGAGCAGCGCGATGATCGTCATCACGACCAGCGCGGTCATCTGCGACGGGAAGTCGTGGATCGCGACGAAGCGCCACCCGCAGTACAGCGTCACGAGCAAGCCGGCGAGGTTGATCCAGTGACGCCCCGGCAGCAGCATCGGCTTGCCGCCGATCTTCGCCGACAGCTTGCCGAACGCGATCAGCGAGCCGGAGAACGTCACCGCGCCAATCAGCACGCCGACATAGATCTCGATCTCGTGGATCGTGTTCTCGGCCGGCGTCAGCGTCGCGGCGACGGCCGGGTCGATGAAGTTCGCGTAGCCGACCAGCACGGCGGCGAGACCGACCAGGCTGTGCATCAGCGCGACCAGCTCGGGCATCTGCGTCATCTGGACGACGCGCGCGGCGTAGAGCCCGATCGCCGCGCCGACGACCATCGCGCCGGCGATGTACGGCCATCCGGCGCTCGTCACCTGCATGCCGAACACGGTCGCCAGCACGGCGATCGCCATGCCGATCATGCCGTAGAGGTTGCCGCGTCGCGATGTCTCCTGGTTCGACAGGCCGCCGAGGCAAAGGATGAACAGGATCGTCGCTGCGAGGTACGCGACGGTGGCGATGCCGGTGCTCAGCATGGCGCCGCCCCTACTTGCGGAACATGCCGAGCATGCGACGCGTGACCGCGAAGCCGCCGAACATGTTGATCGTGGCGAGCGCGACCGCGACCACCGACAGCCCGCGGATCAGCGCGTTGGGGCGATCGAGGCCGGACGGCAGCCCGGACAGGTCCGGCGCGATCTGCACGAGCGCGCCGATCGCGATGATCGACGACACGGCGTTGGTGACGCTCATCAGCGGCGTGTGCAGCGCGGGCTTGACGTTCCACACGACCATGTAGCCGACGAAGCACGCGAGCACGAACACCGTGAAGTGCGCGAGGAACGACGGCGGCGC
>DATBSV010000254.1:0-4849 GCA_036559685.1 Casimicrobiaceae bacterium | reverse complement strand
TGTCGGGGGGCGGGGGCGCGCATTTGCTACCATCTTCGCATGCACATCGCGATGGCGCAGATCGACGGGGTCATCGGCGACATGCCGGGCAACGCGCGGCGCATCCTCGACGCCGCCGCGGCCGCCCGTCGCGGCAACGCTTCGCTCGTCGTCACGCCCGAGCTGTCGCTGTGCGGATACCCACCCGAGGACCTCGTGCTGCGCCCGGCGTTCCTCGACGCCTGCGCGAGCGAGCTCGCCGCGCTCGCGTCGGAAGCGCGCGAGGTGCCGATCGTCGTCGGGTTTCCCGAGCGTCGCGACGGACGGCGCCACAACGCGATCGCACTGCTGCGCAACCGCCGCGTCGAGACCGTCTACCGCAAGCAGATCCTGCCGAACTACACGGTGTTCGACGAGCAGCGGTACTTCGCGCCCGGCGACGCGCCTTGCGTCGTCGACATCGACGGCGTGCGCTGCGGGTTCATCATCTGCGAGGACGCCTGGTTCGCGGCGCCGGCGGCCCAAGCGCGCGCGGCGGGGGCCGAGCTCCTGATCGTGCCGAACGGCTCCCCGTACCACACGAAGCAGCAGGCGGCGCGCCTCGAGGTCGTCGCCGCGCGCGCACGCGAGAACGGCATCGCGGTCGTGTACGTCAACCGCGTCGGCGGACAGGACGAGCTCGTGTTCGACGGCGCGTCGATGGTCGTCGCCGCCGACGGCTCGGTCGCGCAGCAGGTCCCCGCCTGGCACGAGACGATCGCGCTCGCCGCGTTCGATGGCGCACGCCCGCGCCCGGTACGCGGGAGCCTCGACCCGCGCCTCGAGGCGCATGTCTGGCAGGCGCTCGTCATGGGCGTGCGCGATTACGTGGGCAGGAACGGCTTCCCGGGGGTGCTGCTCGGGCTTTCCGGCGGCATCGATTCGGCCCTGACGCTGGCGATCGCGGTCGACGCGCTCGGCCGCGACAAGGTGCGCGCCGTGATGCTGCCGTCGCGCTACAACGCGCAAATCAGTCTCGACGACGCACGCGAGATGGCGGGCATCGTCGGCGTGCGCTACGACGAGATCCCGATCGAGGGCCCGTTCAACGCCTTCCTGGCCGCGCTGGAGCCTGAGTTCCGCGGACTTGCGCCCGACGCGACCGAGGAGAACATCCAGGCGCGCATCCGCGGCACCCTGCTGATGGCGCTGTCGAACAAGTCCGGCGCGATCGTGCTGACGACGGGCAACAAGAGCGAGATGGCGGTCGGTTATGCGACGCTCTATGGCGACATGGCCGGCGGTTTCGCCGTGCTTAAGGACATCGCCAAGACGCTCGTCTACCGGCTCGCGAACTACCGCAACGAGCTCGGGCGGGTGATTCCCGAGCGCATCATCACGCGGCCGCCGTCGGCGGAGCTGCGCGAGAACCAGACCGACCAGGACGCGCTTCCGCCCTACGACGTTCTCGACGCGATCCTCGAGGCCTACGTCGAGGAGAACCAGAGCCCGGCCGAGATCGTCGCGCGCGGCCATCCGCCCGAGGCGGTCGCGCGCGTCGTCAAGCTCATCAAGATCTCCGAGTACAAGCGGCGCCAGTCGGCGGTCGGCATCCGCATCACGCCGCGCGGCTTCGGCAAGGACTGGCGCTATCCGATCACCTCCGCGTGGCGCGAATGGGAGCACCTGCCGCGCGCGTCCCGTTAGCACGGCGGCCGGAGGCTCAGGTACCATCGCAGAGCGCCCGGGAGGAAGCCATGAAGAAGATCGAAGCGGTGGTCAAGCCGTTCAAGCTCGACGAGGTGCGCGAGGCGCTCTCGGAGATCGGCGTCACCGGGCTCACGGTCACCGAGGTCAAGGGCTTCGGCCGCCAGAAGGGTCACACCGAGCTCTACCGCGGG
Source organism: Casimicrobiaceae bacterium (assembly GCA_036559685.1). Classification (GTDB taxonomy): domain Bacteria; phylum Pseudomonadota; class Gammaproteobacteria; order Burkholderiales; family Casimicrobiaceae; genus VBCG01. Next base: position 2,990 of record DATBSV010000254.1, on the reverse strand, counting down.
GCCGAATACGTCGTCGACTTCCTGCCCAAGGTCAAGGTCGAGGTGATCCTGCAGGACAGCCTGGTCGAGCGCGCAATCGAGGCGATCGTCAAGGCGGCGCGCACCGGCAAGATCGGCGACGGCAAGATCTTCGTCACCGCGGTCGAGCAGGTCGTGCGCATCCGCACCGGCGAGTCCGGCGAAGCCGCCATCTAGCGCATCGGAGGGCCCCATGTCGTTCGCTGGCGAGTTCCGGGAATTCGCACTGAAAGGCAGCGTCGTCGACCTCGCCGTCGGCGTGATCATCGGCGCGGCCTTCGGCAAGATCGTCGACTCTCTGGTCAAGGACCTGATCATGCCGGTGGTGAGCCGGATCTTCGGCGGCCTCGACTTCAGCAACTGGTTCATCCTGCTGCGCGACCCGCCGGCCGGCTACAGCGGGCCGATGACCTACGAGGCGCTGACCAAGGCCGGCGTCCCGCTGCTCGCCTACGGCAATTTCATCACCGTCGCGATCAACTTCGCGATCCTCGCGCTCATCATCTTCATGATGGTCCGGCAAATCAACCGGCTGAAGCGCGAAGCGCCGCCGCCGGCGCCGGCGGCGCCGCCCGAGGAAGTCATGCTCCTGCGCGAGATCCGCGACGCCCTGAAGCGCTGATTTCCACCCCGACGTGCGCGCCTGCGGGGGGCAGGCGCGCTTGAGAGCCATGAGCATCCACGCCCCCATCGCCTTTTTCGTCCTGTTCGTTCACGCTGTCCTCGCGAGCGCCGCGCCCCTTTCGCTGTCGCCCGTGGTCGCCGGGCTCGACACCCCCACGGAAATCGTCAACGCCGGCGATGGCAGCGGCCGGCTCTTCGTCCTCGAGAAACGCGGACGCATCCGCGTCGTCCGCAACGGCGCGCTGCTGCCGACGCCGATGCTCGAGATCGAGGACATCGTGATGAACGGCGACGAGCGCGGCCTGCTGGGACTCGCGTTTCATCCGCGCTTCGCGACGACGCGCTACGTCTACGTCAACTACACGCGCGAGCCCGACGGCGCGACGGTGATCGCGCGCTACACGGTGCCCGCCGACACGCCGGACGTCGCCGATCCCGCGTCGGCAGTTCCGCTGCTGGTCGTCCAGCAGCCCTATGCGAACCACAACGGCGGTGCGGTGCGCTTCGGGCGCGACGGTTACCTGTACGTCGGCATGGGCGACGGCGGCAGCGGCAACGACCCGCAGAACCGCGCGCAGGATCCGAACAACCTGCTCGGCAAGATCCTGAGGCTCGACGTCGACGGCGGCGCGCCGTACGCGATCCCGCCCGGCAACATGTTCGCGAGCCCCAACCTCGGTCGCCGCGAGATCTGGGCGATGGGCGTGCGCAATCCCTGGAGGATGGCGTTCGATCCGCGCAACGGGGACCTGTGGTTCGGCGACGTCGGCCAGGATTTGCGCGAGGAGGTCGACTTCGCCGCGTTCGGTGCTGCACCGAAGAATTTCGGCTGGCGCGTGATGGAGGGGACGCGTTGCACCAACCTTGGCGGCGGACCGCCGTGCAATGCGCCCGAGCTCACGCCGCCCATCGCCGAATACACGCACGACGAAGGCTGCTCGGTCACCGGCGGCGAGATCTACTTCGGCACCGACGTCGCGGGCAGCGGCGCGCGTTATCTGTTCGCCGACTTCTGCAACGGCCGGACCTGGGCGGTCAGTGCGCCGCCGTCGGGCGCGGCGAAGGTCGAGGTCGGCACCGCGGGCTTCATGGTGAGCTCGTTCGGCCGCGACGAATGGGGCGAGGTCTACCTCGCCGACTTCGGCGGGGGGCGGGTGATGCGCCTCGGCGCGGCGACGACGCCCGGAACGGTGCCGGTCGTCGAGTTCTATCGCGCGGCGGTCGACCATTACTTCGTGACGATCGATCCGCTCGAGGTCGCCGGCCTGGACAACGGAACCAAGGGCGGCTGGGCGCGCACGGGGCTCGGCTTTCGCGCGTGGACGAGCGCGGTCGACGGCGCGATCCCGATCTGCCGCTTCTACATGCCGCCCGGCTTCGGCGACTCGCATTTCTTCTCGGCCGATCCGGCCGAGTGCCAGCGCGAGCAGGTCGAGAACCCGTCGTTCGTGCTCGAGTCGACCGCTGCGTTTTTCGTCAAGGCGCCCGACCCGGCGACCGGCGCGTGCGCGGACCCGCAGACGCAGCCGCTCTACCGCATATGGAACCGCCGGCCCGGGGACACCAACCACCGCTACACGACCAGCGCGGCCGTGCGCGACCAGATGGTCGCGGCGGGCGGCGTCGCCGAGGGCTACGGACCCAATGCCGTGGCGATGTGCGTACCGAGGTAAAGGCGCTCGATCGCCGATTTGACCGCCTTGCAGCGGCTTGCCAGAATCCGCCGGACGATCCCATCCGAGGATCACGGAGGATTCCATGGTGGCACCCAAGCTGACGGCGCTCGCCGTCGTCCTTTCGGTCGCGCTCGTGTCGGTAGCACGCGCGGACATCAACATCGGCGTCACGTTGTCCGCGACTGGCCCGGCCGCGTCGCTCGGCATCCCCGAGAAGAACACGTTCGAGATCCTGCCGACGACGATCGCCGGCGAGAAGATCAACTGGATCGTGCTCGACGACGGCTCCGACACGACCAAGGCGGTGCAGAACGCGAAGAAGCTGATCGGCGAGAACAAGGTCGACGTGCTGGTCGGCTCGACGATCACGCCGAACTCGCTGGCGATGGTCGACATCGCGGCCGAGGCCGAGACGCCGATGATCTCGATGGCCGCCTCGTCGCGCATCGTCGATCCGGCCAACCCGAAGACGCGCTGGATCTTCAAGACGCCGCAGTCCGACGCGCTGATGGCCGACGCGATCGCGATCAACATGAAGGCGAACGGCGTCCAGACGATCGGCTACATCGGTTTCGCCGACGCGTACGGCGACGGCTGGCTCGCCGAGATGAAGCGCTCGGCGCAGACCGCGGGCATCAAGGTGATCGCCGAGGAGAAGTACAACCGCAACGA
>DATBSV010000253.1:0-2550 GCA_036559685.1 Casimicrobiaceae bacterium | reverse complement strand
TACCTCGCGAAGAAGGCGCGCAAGCTGTGGCCCGCCTCGCTCCATGGCGAGGCGCAGGTCTACCAGTGGACGCTGTTCGGCGCGTCGGAGCTCGAGCCGTGGATCGGGCAGTGGTACGCGCACACCGCGTACCTCGCGCCCGAGAAGCGCAAGCCGGCGCTGGCCGAGGAAGCGGCGACGCGGCTGCCGCGCCGGCTCGACGCGCTCGAGGCCGCGCTCGCTGCGCACCGGTGGCTCGTCGACGACGCGTTCACGATCGCCGACCTGAACGTCGCCGCCGTGCTCTACCGCGGTCCGGCGTTCGGCCTCGACCGCTGGCCGAAGGTCGCGGACTGGCATGCGCGGTGCTACGCGCGTCCGGCCGCGCGCATGACGGTCGACGAGCGCGAAGGCCGCGCGTGAGCGCGAAACCGCACGCCGACGTCGATCACCAGATCGACGTCGCGAAGCGCGGCGCCGACGAGCTGATCGTCGAATCCGAGCTCCGCGGCAAGTTGGCGCGTGCTCAGTCAACCAACACGCCCTTGCGCATCAAGCTTGGCCTCGACCCGACCGCGCCCGACATCCACCTCGGGCACACCGTCGTGCTCAACAAGATGCGCCAGCTGCAGGACCTCGGCCACCAGGTGATCTTCCTGATCGGCGACTTCACGTCGATGATCGGCGACCCGTCGGGCCGCAACGCGACGCGTCCGCCGCTGACGCGCGAGGAGATCCGCGCGAACGCCGAGACCTACCATGCGCAGGCGTCGAAGGTGCTCGATCCGGCGCGCACCGAGATCCGCTACAACTCCGAATGGAGCGAGCCGCTCGGCGCCGCCGGCATGATCCGCCTCGCGTCGCAGTACACGGTCGCGCGCATGCTCGAGCGCGACGACTTCCACAAGCGCTACACCGGCCACCAGCCGATCGCCGTGCACGAGTTCCTGTATCCGCTGATGCAGGGCTACGACTCGGTCGCGCTGAAAGCCGACATCGAGCTCGGCGGCACCGACCAGAAGTTCAACCTGCTGGTCGGGCGCGAGCTGCAGAAGTCGGCGGGCCAGGAGCCGCAGTGCGTGCTGACGATGCCGCTGCTCGAGGGCCTCGACGGCGTCGAGAAGATGTCGAAGTCGAAGGGCAACTACGTCGGCATCGGCGAGGCGCCCGACGAGATGTTCGGCAAGCTGATGTCGATCTCCGACGAGCTCATGTGGCGCTACTACGAGCTCCTGTCGTTCCGGCCGATGAGCGAGATCGCGGCGCTCAAGCGCGCGTGCGAGGCCGGCGCGAATCCGCGCGACGCGAAGGTCGCGCTCGCGCAGGAGATCGTCGAGCGATTCCACTCGAAGGCCGCCGCAGGGCATGCGCTCGAGACTTTCGAGGCCCGCAAGGGCGGCGCGATGCGTGACGAGATGCCGGAGGTCACGATCGAGACCGGCGGCGCCGGCATCGCGATCGCCAATCTTGCCAAGCAGGCGGGCGTGGTCGAGTCGACGTCCGAGGCGCTGCGCCTGATCGCGAGCCGTGGGTTGAAGCTCGACGGCGAGGTCGTGGCCGACAAGGGCACGACCGTCGCCGCCGGCAGCACGGTCGTCGTGCAGGCCGGCAAGCGGCGCTTCGCGCGCGTGGCGGTCCGCTAAGGTCGCGCGGCGGCGATGGGCTTCGTCGCCGCCCTGCTCTACGCGCTGCTGATGGCGGCGCTCCCGCTGGTCGAGGTCGTCCACAGTGGCCGCCCGCCCGGGACGCTGCTGCTGATGTACTGGTTCGAGACGGTCCTGCTGCTGGTGACGGGCTCGATTCGCATCGTCGCGCACCGGCGCGCGACGGCGAAGACCGGTCACTACGCGCCGACGACGGTCGTCTCGAAGGCTGACGCCGACTCGGCCGACGTGCTGCGCGAGCTCGGCGACGGCAGTACGTACCTGCGCCACTTCGTCGGCCTGACCACCGTCTTCACGGTCGTGCACGGCCTCTTCGTCGCGCTTTTGGTGTTCCTGTTCAACCTGGGCGGGCCGGTCACCTGGGCCGACGCGGGCATTGCGCTCGCGTGGGTCGTCGCGGTGCAGGTCGCGTGGCTCGCGTGGGACCTGACGCAGATCGCGCATTGGTCGTTCGTGCGCCTCGGCGAGTTCTGCGGCCAGGCGTCGATCCGCGTGCTCGTCACGCAGCTTGGGCTGATCCTCGGCTTCCCGGTGGTCGGGATCACCGGGTCGGCGTGGGGCATGATCGGGACGTTCGTCGGTCTGCGTGCGCTCGCCGACGCGTGCATCGGCGGATTGCAGGGCTTGATGAAGCGCCGCGACCTGCCGCCGGGCCTCAAGGCGTTCCTCGCGAAGCGCGGCAAGCAGACGGCCGACGAGATCGAGGCCGAGTTCGACGCGATGAGGGACCGCGGGCGCGAGGTCGAGGCGCTGCTCGAGCGGCCGATCGGCGAGGTCAGGACGCCGGCGGCGGCTCGCGCGGCGGGTCCGGCGGCAGCGGGATGAACTCGCGGTCGTCGTGCACCGGCAGCTTCATGCGGCCGGCGCGCCAGTCGGCCTTCGCCTGCTCGATGCGCTCGCGCGAGCT
>DATBSV010000252.1:0-2539 GCA_036559685.1 Casimicrobiaceae bacterium | reverse complement strand
CCGCGCACGTGATCGCGCGGCTGATCGACGACACGGGCGGGGCGTTTCGCGTGTTCAACGGCCGCGGCGGGCTCGAACTGCCCGACTGTTTGCGCGCGGGTTGCGTCGGGATGATCCCGGCGCCCGAATGCTTCGACGTGCAGGTCGCGTGTTACGAGGCGATGCGCGCGGGGCGCGAGGACGAGGCGGAGGCGCGCTACCGCGAGATGCTGCCGCTCGTGACGTTCATGATGAGCTCGATCGACACCTTCGTCTGCTACGGCAAGCGCATCGTCGCGCGCCGTCTCGAGCTAGGCGAGGTGCACGACCGGACGCCGGCGCAGCGGCCGACGCCTTTCGGACTGGCGATGATGGAGCGACATCTCGCAGCGCTCGGCCAGCTTTGAGCGCCTGGCGGTCCGCTCGCGTCGCGCGGCGCGGACCGGGATCGTTCGTTACTTCGTGGCCAGGATCGTCGTGAGCATCGCCTTGATCTCGGCGTCGGAGGCGGCCACCTTCCCGTGACCCTTGCCGTTCTTGAGCTTGTCGGCGAGGGTGTCCATCGCCTTCGCGTCCTTGTTCTTGGCCGCGACGTCCTTCCACGACGGGCCGACCTTCTTCGTGTCGGCGGCATGGCAGGTTCCACAGCCCTTCGACTTCAAGAGGTCGTCGCCCGATTGCGCGCCAGCCGTGCCTGCGAACGCGAGGCCGCATGCCGCGGCCACCAGAATCAGCTTCGAACGCATGGTGTTGCCTCCTAGGAGAGTCACTTCTTCGCTTCTTCGTACTGGTGCCCGACGCCCTCGTGACAGTCCAGGCACTTCACCGGTCCGGCCTTGGCGAGGCCGGCGTGCATTTCGATCAGCGCGGGCTGCGCCTTCGCCCCGCCCATCCGTCCGAGGTCGTGGCAGCCGCGGCAGGTGAGCGAGTTGTTGGAGGCCATCCACGCCTTGACCTCGGCGCTGTACGCGGGCCGCGCCTTCTCCCACTTCTGCTTCGTGTCGATCACGCCGCGCATCTCGGCGAAGGCGTCGCGCGTCCCGGCCTTGGCCTTGTGGAGAAGCATCGAAACGTACTCGAACGCGCCCGGCTCGCCCGAATGGTAGGGGATGTGGCAGTCGGCGCAGCCGGCGGTGACGCCCGACGGTGTCTTGTGGTGCGGTCCGCGTTTGTACGCTTCGGCAACCCACTGCATCGAATGGCACGCGGTGCTGCAGAAATCGTTGCTGCCCGACCAATGGACCATGCGGTTGGTCGCCGCGATGCCCGCGACGCCGACCACGATGCCGACGATGACCGCGAGCCAGATGCCGCGTCGCCGGGGCCTGTCGATGTCGTCCGCCATGCCGTCGCCTCCCTGTCGATGCGACCCGCTGACAGCTGCGTGCGCGTCGATCGCCGGGGAGGATAGCACTGCGCCCCGCGCACTGGCGAGCCCGCCGGCGCTGTTGCGATACTGTCGGCCGTGGACGTCCGTCGCGTGGTCCTGGTCTCGCATCCGGCGAACCGGATGTACGACCTGATCGAAGGTGCCGAGCACTACCCCGAGTTCCTGCCATGGTGCGCGGGCGCCACGGTGCTCGAGCGGGACGACGACGTCGTCGCCGCGCGGATCGCGGTCGACTGGCACGGCGTGCGCCTGTCGTTCACGACGCGCAACCGCAAGCGGCGGCCCGAATGGCTGGGGCTTGCGCTGGCGGAGGGGCCTTTCCGGGCGTTCCGCGGCGACTGGTTCCTGAAGCCGCTGGGCGACGCCGGCTGCCGGATCGACTTCGCGATGCACTACGAGTTCGCGAGCGACGTCCTCGGGCGCGTCGCGAGCCCGGTGTTCGAGCGCATCACCGACTCGCTGGTCGACGCGTTCGTCCGGCGCGCAGACGAGCTTGGCGACGCGATCCCGGCGCTCGCGCCGGTCTTGCCCAAGCTGCACCCCGGATCGGGCTGACGTATCATCGATCGCCCATCCCGCTCGCGCCCGCGTCGATTTGGCCCTCAGGGGCAACGAAACGTCCCATGCACCTAGCGAAACACGTCAAGTTCCGTGAGGAGAAGTTCGGCAGCGTCCTTTTCGAGACCCGGTCCGAGAAGGTCTACACGCTGAATCCCGCCGCGACGGCGGTCGTGCGCGAGATCCAGGCGGGCGCCGACGAGGCGACCATCCGCCAGCGGCTCAAGGAACGGTTCGACGACGAGGGCGGCTCGATCGACCGCGACGTCACCGCGCTGCTCGCCGATCTGCGCGCCAAGGGGCTGCTCGAAGGCTGACCGGATGAGCGAGACGATCGCCGTTCCCGCGTCGACGCCGGCGTCCACCGAATCGGGCGACCTGGGCGCGCCGCTCTACGTCGCCTGGCAGATCACCAACGAGTGCAACCTCGCCTGCCTGCACTGCATCGAGGAAAGCGGGCCGGGGAAGGCGTTCCGCGACGAGCTCGACGATCGCCAGGTGTTCGACGTGCTCGCGCAGCTCATGGACGCCGACGTTCCCTACCTGTCGTTCTCCGGCGGCGAGCCGATGGTCCATCCGCGCTTCTTCGACATGGTCGAGTACGCGTGCTCG
>DATBSV010000251.1:0-1518 GCA_036559685.1 Casimicrobiaceae bacterium | reverse complement strand
GTGCCCGGCATCGTGCTCGCGACCATCTTCGTCACGTTCCCGTTCGTCGCCCGCGAGCTGATCCCGCTGATGCAGGCGCAAGGCACCGAGCAGGAGGAAGCGGCCGCCGTGCTCGGTGCGGGCGGATGGACGACCTTCCTGCGTGTCACGCTGCCCAACGTCAAGTGGGGGCTGCTCTACGGCGTGATCCTGTGCAACGCGCGCGCGATGGGCGAGTTCGGCGCCGTAGCGGTCGTGTCGGGACACATACGCGGCGAGACGAACACGATGCCGCTGCACATCGAGATCCTCTACAACGAGTACCAGTTCGCCGCGGCCTTCGCGGTAGCGACGCTGCTTGCGCTGCTCGCGCTGGTGACGCTGGTCCTCAAGTACCTCGTCGAGAGGAAAGCCCACGGGAGAGAGGGCGCCGCCGGGCCGCCCCAAGGCGCCCGCCCCCTCCCTCGGAGGGGGGCGCGACGGTCGCGAAGCGACCTAGCCTGGGGGAGGTTCTTTCTACATGAGCATTGAGCTGGCTGGTGTCTCTCGCCGCTTCGGCGATTTCGTGGCGGTCGACGGCGTCGACCTGTCGATCGGGACCGGCGAGCTCGTCGCGTTGCTCGGGCCCTCCGGCTCGGGCAAGACGACGCTGCTGCGGATCATCGCCGGCCTCGAGATCGCCGACGCCGGCCGCGTCTCGTTTCACGGCGAGGACGCGACCGACACGCACGCCCGCGAGCGCCAGGTCGGCTTCGTGTTCCAGCACTACGCGCTGTTCGGCCACATGACGATCTTCGAGAACGTCGCGTTCGGTCTGCGCGTGCGACCGCGCCGTCAGCGGCTGGCCGAGCGCGAGATCCGTCGCAAGGTCGACGAGCTGCTGGGGCTCGTGCAGCTCGATGGCTACGCTCAGCGGTTTCCGCACCAGCTCTCGGGCGGCCAGCGGCAGCGCATCGCGCTCGCGCGCGCCCTCGCGGTCGAGCCGCGCGTGCTCCTGCTCGACGAGCCGTTCGGCGCGCTCGACGCGAAGGTGCGCCGCGAGCTGCGGCGCTGGCTCCGCCGGCTGCACGACGAGGTGCACGTCACCAGCGTGTTCGTCACGCACGACCAGGAGGAGGCGCTCGACGTCGCCGACCGCGTCGTCGTGATGAACCACGGCCGCGTCGAGCAGGTCGGCACGCCGGACGAGGTCTACGACCGCCCCGCGACGCCGTTCGTGTTCGAGTTCCTGGGTCACGTCAACCGGCTGCCGGAAGGCGCGTGGGCGCGGCCGCACGAGATCGACGTCCTCGCGCGGCCCGAGGGCGGCGCGCTGCCGGCGAGGTTCGTACACGGCGCGACGGCCGGCCCGGTCGCGCGCCTCGAGTTCGCGCTCGCCGACGGCGGGGCCACGGTGGCCGTGGAGGTCGAGCGCGAGCGCTGGCGCGCGCTCGGCATCCCGGCGGGATCGGTCGCTTATCTCAAGCCGACGCGCGTGCGCGCGTTCTAGCGACGCCCGATCGAGAAGTGCTCGAGGCCCGCCGCGCGGACGAGCGCCGG
>DATBSV010000250.1:0-2508 GCA_036559685.1 Casimicrobiaceae bacterium | reverse complement strand
ATCCTGATCCGCAACGCCGAGGCGCTCGAGCACGCCGGCCGCCTCACCGAGCTCATCGTCGACAAGACCGGCACGCTGACCGAGGGCCGGCCCGCGGTCACCGGCGTCATCGCCTTCGGCGGCGCGAGCGCGCAGCATGCGCTGGGCGTCGCCGCCGCGCTCGAGCAGGGGTCGACGCATCCGCTCGCGCAGGCGATCGTCGCGCACGCCGCGGCGATCGGCGCGGCGCCGGTGGCGATCGACGCGTTCGCGTCGGTTCCCGGCCGCGGCGCGCAGGCGCTCGCGCAGGACGGCGGCGCGATCGTGCGCGTCGGATCGCCCGCATGGCTCGCCGCCGAGGGCGTGGCGATCGATGATGCAGTCGTCGCCGATGTCGCGCGCGACGGACACACAATCGTCGCGGTGGCCGTGGGCGACCGGCTGCTCGCCGTGATCGCGCTCGCCGATCGCGTTCGCGATGCTGCGCCACGGGCGATCGCGCGCCTCGCGTCACTGGGCATCGAGGTCACGATGCTGACCGGCGACCACGAGGCGACCGCCGCGGCGGTCGCGAAATCGGTGGGGATTGCCCATTGGCGCGCGGGCGTGCTGCCCGCCGCGAAGGCCGACGCGATCCGCGAGAAGCAGGCGCGCGGCGCGGTCGTCGGCATGGTCGGCGACGGCGTCAACGACGCGCCGGCGCTCGCGGCGGCGGACGTGAGCTTCGCGATGGGCGCGGGCGCGGCCGTCGCCATCGAGAGCGCCGACGTGACGCTCGTGCGCGACGACCTCGAAGCCGTCGTCGACGCGATCGAGCTGTCGCGCGCGACGCTGCGCAAGATCCGCCAGAACCTGTTCTTCGCGTTCGCCTACAACGTGCTCGGCATCCCGCTCGCGGCGATCGGCGCGCTGTCGCCGGTCGTGGCGGGCGCGGCGATGGCGCTGTCGTCGGTGTCGGTCGTGGGCAACGCGCTTCTGCTCAAACGCTGGCAGCCGGAACGAAAGGAGTGATCGATGGAAACGGTGACGATGAACGTAAAAGGCATGAGCTGCGGCGGTTGCGTCGCGAACGTCACGCGCGTGCTGAAGGCCGTGCCCGGGGTCGAGTCGGTCGACGTGACGCTGCAGCCGGGCCGGGCGACCGTGAGCTACGACGCGTCGAAGGTCGCGCCGCCGCGCCTCAAGGCCGCGATCGAGGACGCAGGGTATGACGTCGCGGCCTGACGACCAGCGCGACGCGCTGGCCAAGCGCCTCGCCCGCATCGAGGGCCAGGTGCGCGGCATCGGCCGGATGCTCGCGGAGGACCGTTACTGCGTCGACATCCTGACGCAGGTATCGGCGGTGCGTTCCGCGCTCGACGCGGTCGCGCTCGAGTTGCTCGAGCACCACCTGCATGGCTGCGTGCAGCAGGCGGTCAAGTCGGGGAAGGGCGAGCCGGCGATCGACGAGGCGATGAGCGTCATCCGCAAGTTCGCGGGCTGAGCGGGACCGCGCGCGCGGAAGGCGAATGCGATAATCGCGCCGGCGGGGTGTGGCGCAGCCCGGTAGCGCGCTTGCTTTGGGAGCAAGATGTCGGAGGTTCGAATCCTCTCACCCCGACCAGGACGCCCGTCAGGAGAACGAACGATGACACGTCACCGCCAAGCCGTCGTGATCGTCAGTCTCGCCTTGCTGGCCGCCGGAGGCTGCGGCGACCGGGACGCAGCTTCCGACGCTTCGTCCAAGGCCAAGGCCGAGAGCGCGAAGAAGGTCGTCGAGGAAAAGATCCCGCCCTACGCCTATGCGGCGCCGGTGAAGGGGCGCATCAAGGAAGTGAACATCGGCGAGTTCGACCTCGTCGACGGCATCGCCTCCGTTGCGCAAAGCGGCGCGGGCACGGTGGTCTACGTCGCGAGCAGGCCCATCGCTTCGCCGATGCTGGTCGACTCGGCATGCCCGCTCTCGCAAGCGCGGGCACTGGCGACGCTTCGCAAGGCGAACTACGCCGAGGTGACGCTCGACGCGAAGGGGAAATCGAGATATTTCGCCGCCGGTACGCCGTCCAGCGGCAGCCTCACGGACCTGACGCCGCGCGGCTGGACGAGCGCCCTCAAGTCCGATGCCGGCAAGGCCGCCGGAAATGTCGTGCACCGCTACGGGCGGTTCGAGTTCGACCTCCCGCTGTCGCATCCGAGCGTCGATGAAATGAGCTACGGCGATCGCCAGAAGGAGCGGAAACCTGCGGCCACGACGCCCAAGCCGACCGAGCAAGCCGTGATCGCCGCCTACACCGCGCTTCGCGACGCCGTGCACAGGAAGGACATGAAGGCGACACTGTCGGCGATGGGATTCGATGCGAAGCAGGTTGCGGCGATCCGCGGCATGGACGGCATCGATGCCGACTTCGCGGGGTTCACGAACCGGTTTCTCGCGCCGGGCACGCCGAACGAACCATGGACCCGCGCAGGCGAGGGCCAGGTCATTGGCGAAGGCTTAAGGGCCAACAACAGCAAGAAGTACCGCAACGGCTACTACTTCGCTCTCTGCGG
>DATBSV010000249.1:0-1597 GCA_036559685.1 Casimicrobiaceae bacterium | reverse complement strand
CATCGGCTCCTGGAAGATCATCGAGATGTCGGCGCCGCGCAGGTCGCGCATCTCGCGGAACGGCAGGCCCACGAGGTTGCGGCCCTGGAACAGGATCTTGCTGCCCGGGTCGACGATCGAGTTCTCGGGCGGCAGCAGGCCGAGGATCGCGAGCGCGGTGACGCTCTTGCCCGAGCCCGACTCGCCGACCAGCGCGACCGTGCTGTTCTCGGGAATGTCGAACGACACGCCCTTGACCGCCTCGAACGTCTGGTTCTCGCCGAGACGGAAGCTGACGCGCAGGTCGCGCACCTGGACCAGCGGTGCGCCCGAGGGATGCATGGAATCGGCCGCCACGTCAGTGTCCCTTCAGTCCCTTGAGCTTCGGGTCGAGCGCATCGCGCAGCGCGTCGGTGAACAGCGAGAACGCCGTGACCAGCAGCGCCATCGCGACCGTCGCGGCGACGAGCTGCCACCACTTGCCGAGGATCAGCTCGTTCTGCGCCTCGTTCAGCATCGACCCCCACGACACGACGTCGACCGGCACGCCGAACCCGAGGAACGACAGGATCACCTCGGCCTTGATGAAGCCGACGGTCAGGATCGACAGCTGCACCAGCACGACGTGCGAGACGTTCGGGAAGATGTGCACGAACATGCGCCGCGCGTTCGACGCGCCGATCGCGTCGGCCGCCTGGACGTACTCGCGCGACTTGTGCTTCAGGTACTCGGCGCGGATCAGGCGGAACACGCCGGTCCAGCCGGTCAGGCCGAGGATCAGGATGATCGTGAGCATCCCCTTCTGCTGCAGCACCGCGGCGACCGCGAGGATCAGGAGCAGGTACGGGATCGAGTTGAACACCGAGTAGAACCAGTTGAACGCGTCGTCGACCCAGCGGCCGTAGTAGCCGGAGATCGCGCCGAACAGCGTCCCGAGCGCGGTCGCGACGAGCGCGGACGCGATGCCGACGAAGATCGACGTCTCGGAGCCCTTGATCGTCTTCGCGATCACGTCCCGGCCCCACTTGTCGCCGCCGAAGGGCAGCGTCGCGCGACGCGCCTCGACCGGCGCGATGTCGGCCTTCGCGCCCTTGCCGGCGCGGATGTCGGCCATCACGTCGGCCAGCGGGTCGACGCTTTTTCCTTCACTCGCGGGCGGCGCCGCGGCCTTCTCGCCCTTGAGCTCGGCGATCACTTCGCCGAGCGGATCGACGATGGACGACTTGTACTCGCTCGCGGGGATCTGCGTTTCGGGCGTTGCCGGACCCGCCGGCGTCCCCGCCTCGATGTCCGCGCCGACGAACGACGGCGGCGCGTAGTTGACGCCGACCTCCTTCGACCAGTCCTTCGCGATGAGGCCGGTCGCGGACAGCAGGATCAGCACGAGGAACGCGCCGACGATGTAGAGCGACACCATGCCGATGCGGTCGTTGCGCAGGCGGCGCCACGCGAGCGTCCACAGGCCCGGCGAGACGGTGTGCGGGATCTCGCGCGTGCCGTCGGCCGCGCGCGGAAGGGTTGCGCTGGGGGTGGCCATGGCGTTTTCCTAGCGCAGCTGCACGCGCGGGTCGACGGCCTTGTACATCAGGTCGGCGAGCAGGTTGAACACCATCGTCGC
>DATBSV010000248.1:0-1814 GCA_036559685.1 Casimicrobiaceae bacterium | reverse complement strand
ACGCCGCCGGCGTTCAGCGTCGCGATCTTGCGCGTGTCGACGTCGAGGCACAGCACGTCGTTGCCGACCTCGGCGAAGCAGGTGCCGGTGACCAGCCCGACGTACCCGGTCCCGATCATCGTGATCTTCACGCGCGCACCTTAGGGCCTGTTGGCGCTACCGGGGCACTCGCGCCCATGGGCCCTCCGGGTGATCTCAGCAAACGGCCGCCCTCATCGTTGCACATCCTCGCCGTAGATTGACTACGGCTTGCGGTGTGCGCCTCGATGGCGGCCGTTTGCTGAGTCACGCGAGCGTCTCCGTAGCGCCAACCGGCCCTAACTCGCGGGAGTCGACTTCGACTGCGCTTCGGACGTCGGCGACGGCCCCTTCACGAGCGCCGGGGAGCCTTCCTTCAGGTTCTCCATGCGCGTCGCGAGGACGGGCAGGTTCTTCGGCAGCGCGGAGCGGAGCTCGACCAGTCCCGCCACCTCGTCACGGCGGCCGAGCGTGACGATGCGCCGCGCGAGCTTGCCGTCGACGATCACCCAGATGAAGCTCTGGCCCGCCTCGGTGCGCACGGCGGCCTGCGGTAGCGACGCAATTGGCTCGCTCGCGGCGAGCGCGACGCGCCCGTTCGCGAACATGCCGCTGCGCAGCGCGGCGTCGGGGTTGCGCAGCGCGACGTAGACGAGGATCGCGCGCGTGCCCGGCTCGGTCGACGGGTTGATGCGCGCGATGCGGCCGGCGAACTTGCGCTCGCCGAAGCCGTCGACGGCGAGCTCGACCGTCATGCCGACCGACAGGCCGGGCACGTCGATCGCCGGGACCAGGGCCTGGAGCTCGAGATCCGACAGGTCGAGCACGGTGACGAGCGGCGCGTCGAACGCGACCTTCTCGCCGGGCTGCGCGTGGCGCTTGCCGACCACGCCCGCGATCGGCGCGTTGACTTCCGCGTCGCGCAGCGCGTTCTCGGCAAGCTTGACCTGCGCCTCGATGCTCTTGACGTTGCCCTTCGCGACGTCGAGGCCCGACTGCGAGCCGTCGAACGCGGTCTGCGAGATGAACTTCTCGTTCAGGAGCTTCTGGTTCGACGCGCGCGTCTTCTCGGCGAGCGACATCTGCGCGCGCGCGCTCTCGAGCGCGCCCTGGCGCTCGATCAGCTTGGATTCGAGGTCGGTGGTGTCGATCATGGCGAGCCGCTGGCCGGGGCGCACCGGGTCGCCCTCGCGCACGAGCATCTGGCGCACCTCGCCCGACACCTTCGCCTTGACGGTCGCCTGGTTGATCGGCATCAGCGTCCCGGACACCGGTAGCCAGCGCGACATCGGCGTGCTCTGCACGTACACCAGGTCGGTGGCGCCGAACTCGAGCGCGACCGCGGGCGCGTCCTTGGCCTTGGCGGCGGCCGCGGCCGGCGCGCCGAACTGCCTGAACGCGAAGAAGCCGCCGGCGCCGAGGAGCGCCACGACGACGAAGGCGCCGACGGCGCGGCGCCAGGTGATGCGAACTCCCATCGACTCGTCCCTTCCCCCAGCCGGATCGGCCCGTCGCGCTCCCGGAGGCCGCAAGCGCGGCCCGTCGTGCGGGTCGCGGCGGTTGGATGCGCCGGGCCGGTTGCCCGGATTCGCGAGGCGCGAATTGTAATCAGCTTCCCACCATCGGCGAAGGGGCGCCACCCGGCCGCGACGAAGCGCCGCGCGCCCCGACGGGCCGCTCGGGGGCGGGACCGGCGGGGGAACTCCCGGCGGCGACATTGTCCCGGAAGCGCCGGTCGCGTCCCCCGCCCGCCCCCTGCAGAGAATTGACACCCCTCTGTCCTACGGCAATAATTG
>DATBSV010000247.1:0-8771 GCA_036559685.1 Casimicrobiaceae bacterium | reverse complement strand
TGGCGAGCTGTCGGCGTTCGTGTTCTACGCGGTGATCGTCGCGAGCGCGGTCGGCACGATCAGCGAGGTCATCGGCGATCTGCAGCGCGCCGCCGGCGCTACCGAGCGGCTGTTCGAGTTGCTCGCGGCGCGGCCTGAGATCGCGCTGCCTGCCGATCCGGTGCCGCTGCCGGTGCCACCGCGCGGCGAGGTCGCACTCGACGCCGTGACGTTCCATTATCCATCGCGTCCCGATGCGGCGGCGCTCGACGGTTTCTCGTTGCGGGTGGATCCCGGCGAGCGCGTCGCGCTGGTCGGGCCGTCGGGCGCGGGCAAGACGACGGTGTTCCAGCTATTGCTGCGCTTCTACGATCCGCAGCACGGCCACGTGCGCATCGATGGCGTCGACGTGCGCGACGCCGATCCTCGCGAGATACGCCGTCGCGTCGCGGTGGTGCCGCAGGACCCGGTCATCTTCGCGACCAGCGTCCTCGAGAACGTGCGTTACGGCCGACCCGGCGCGAGCGACGACGAGGTGCGCGCCGCGTGCGAAGCGGCCTATGCGACCGAGTTCGTCGAGCGGCTGCCCGACCAGTACGCGAGCTTCCTGGGCGAGCGGGGCGTGCGACTGTCGGGCGGGCAGCGCCAGCGTCTCGCCATCGCGCGCGCGGTGCTCGCCGACCGGCCGATCCTACTGCTCGACGAGGCCACGAGCGCGCTCGACGCCGAGAGCGAGCGCATGGTCCAGCTTGCGCTCGAGCGGCTGATGACCAACCGCACGACGTTGATCATCGCGCATCGGCTCGCCACCGTCCGCCACGCCGATCGGATCGTCGTCATGGATCATGGGCGGGCGATCGCAGCGGGCACGCACGACGCGCTGGTGCGCGACAACCCACTGTACGCGCGGCTCGCCGAGCTGCAGTTCGCCGTGGGCTGAACAGGGAGTGGACATGCGGGTATTGGTACTGGGCTTCGCGTTGTCGCTGATCGTCGCGTCGCCCGCGCATGGGCAGCCTGCCGGCACGCATCGCATCGCGGTTCTCGGGGTCACGTCCAAGGCCGGCTATGCACCGCGGGTCGACGCGTTCCGCGCCGGATTGCGCGACCTCGGATACGTCGAGGGGCGCAACCTGGTGATCGAGGAGCGTTGGGCCGACAATGACGCATCGCGACTTCCCGCGCTCGCGGCCGAGCTGGTGCAGTGGCGTCCTGACGTCATCGTGACATCGGGGACCGCCGTTGCTGTGGCGAAACGGGCGACGACCACGATCCCGATCGTCATGGCGGCCGCCGGAGACGCCGTCGGCACGGGCCTCGTCGAGAGTTACGCGCGACCCGGCGGGAACGTCACCGGATCGACGTTCTTCAGCAACGAGATCGGCGCGAAACGAGTGGAGCTCCTCCGCGAGTCGATGCCGGCGCTGCGACGCGTGGGCGTGCTGGTCAATTCGCAGAACCCCGGCACCGCAGGCCTCGTGGAGACGACGCGCAGCGCTGCGTCGTCCCTTGGACTCGACCTTCACGTGCACGAGGCGCGCACGGCAGACGACCTCGACGCTGCGTTCGCATCGATCGGCCGGGCCCGCGACGAAGCCCTGATCGTCAGCGATGCGACGGTCTTCGTCGCGATCGCGCCGTTGATCTGCGGGCGCGCGACGGCGCAGAAGCTGCCGGTGATCGGCTCCGAGGAATGCGCGCGAGGCGGCGGTGCACTGGCCTACGGTGCCCGTTTCACCACGCTATGGCGGCGGTCCGCGTCGTTCGTGGACCGGATCCTGCGGGGAGCACGTCCGGCCGATATCCCGGTCGAACGTTCGGCGGTGTTCGAGCTGATCGCCAATCCGGCCGCCGCCCGGCGCGCTGGCGTCGCGTTGCCGCCAGGGTTGCTTGCCCGGGCCGACGAGATCGTCGAATGAGCCCCTTCCATCGAACGTTCGTTCGGTTTAGAATGTCCGGTTCGCCCTCATCCTCGATCGGATCATGGTCGTCACCTACCCGAACAGCCCGTTCGAGCTCCACCAGCCGTTCCAGCCCGCGGGCGACCAGCCCGAAGCGATCGACAAGCTCGTCGAGGGAGTGAAGGACGGACTGTCCTTCCAGACGCTGCTCGGCGTCACCGGCTCGGGCAAGACCTTCACGATGGCGAACGTCATCGCGCGCACCGGCCGCCCGGCGCTCGTGCTGGCGCCGAACAAGACGCTCGCCGCACAGCTCTACTCGGAGTTCCGCGAGTTCTTCCCGAACAACTCGGTCGAGTACTTCGTCAGCTACTACGACTATTACCAGCCCGAGGCCTACGTCCCGTCGCGCGACCTCTACATCGAGAAGGACAGCTCGATCAACGAGCACATCGAGCAGATGCGCTTGTCGGCGACCAAGGCGATCCTCGAGCGGCGCGACTGCGTGATCGTCGCGACCGTGTCCGCGATCTACGGCATCGGCGACCCGTCCGAGTACCACAGCATGATCCTGCACCTGCGCCTGGGCGACAAGCTCGCGCAGCGCGACGCGATCAAGCGCCTCTCGGAGCTCCAGTACTCGCGCAACGAGGCGGATTTCAAGCGCGGCACGTTCCGCGTCAAGGGCGACGTCATCGACATCTTCCCGGCCGAGCATGCCGAGAACGCGGTGCGCGTCTCGCTGTTCGACGACGAGGTCGAGTCGCTGCAACTCTTCGACCCGCTCACCGGCCACATCAAGCAGAAGATCGCGCGCTTCACCGTGTTCCCGTCGTCGCACTACGTGACCGGGCGCCAGAAGGTCGTCGACGCGGTCGAGGCGATCAAGGTCGAGCTCGCGCAGCAGAAGGACTGGTTCGTCTCGCAGATGAAGCTGATCGAGGCGCAGCGCATCGAGCAGCGGACGCGCTTCGACCTCGAGATGATGGTCGAGATCGGCTTCTGCAAAGGGATCGAGAACTACTCGCGCCACCTGTCGGGCCGCAAGCCCGGCGAGCCGCCGCCGACGCTGATCGACTACCTGCCGAAGGACGCGCTGATGTTCGTCGACGAGAGCCACGTGACGATCCCGCAGGTCGGTGGCATGTTCAAGGGCGACCGCGCGCGCAAGGAAAACCTGGTCGCCTACGGCTTCCGGCTGCCGTCGGCGCTCGACAACCGGCCGCTCATGTTCGAGGAATTCGAGCGGCTGCTGCCGCAAACGACGTTCGTGTCGGCGACGCCAGCGGAGTACGAACGGATCCACTCGGGGCAGGTGGTCGAACAGCTCGTGCGGCCGACCGGCCTGGTCGATCCGGTGCTCGACGTGCGACCGGCGCGCACGCAGGTCGACGACCTGCTCTCGGAGATCAAGCTGCGCGTCGACAAGCACGAGCGCGTTCTCGTCACGACGCTCACCAAGCGCATGGCCGAGGACCTGACCGATTACCTGGGCGAGAACGGCGTCAAGGTGCGCTACCTGCACTCCGACATCGACACCGTCGAGCGCGTCGAGATCATCCGCGACCTGCGCCTCGGCGAGTTCGACGTGCTGGTCGGGATCAACCTGCTGCGCGAGGGTCTCGACATCCCCGAGGTGTCGCTCGTCGCGGTGCTCGACGCCGACAAGGAGGGGTTCCTGCGCTCGGGCCGCAGCCTCATCCAGACGATCGGACGGGCCGCGCGCCACATCAACGGCATGGCGATCCTGTACGCCGACACCATGACCGATTCGATGAAGGCGGCGATCGGCGAGACCGATCGCCGTCGCGCGAAGCAGGTGGCGTACAACGCGGCCGAGGGCATCACGCCGATCGGTGTGCAGAAGCGCATCAAGGACATCATCGAGGGAGTCGTCGATCTCGACGAGGGCCGCAAGGAAATGAAGGCCGCGCAGACGCACGCGAAGTACGAGGCGATGGGCGGCAAGGACCTCGAGAAGGAGCTGAAGCTCCTCGAGAAGCAGATGATGGATGCCGCGAAGAACCTCGAGTTCGAGAAGGCCGCCGACCTGCGCGACCGGCTCTACAAGCTCAAGGAGAAGCTGTTCGGAATCGCGCTGCCGACGGAGACGTGAGCGCGGCGGCGTCGCGCGCGGTCGCCGCGCGGTCGTAGCGCAGCGCGAGCGCCTGCGGATCCGCGTCGACCGGCAATCGCAGCATCGCGCGGAACAACGTCGGGTCGTGCCACGGCGCGTCGCACGGCAGGTCCGCGAGCCACGTGCTTTCGGGATCGCGGTACCACTCCTGCGGGAACAGTGCCAGCCGCTGGCCCGGTCCCTCCTGCAGGTCCACCGGCCCGCTCCAGCGCTCGCCGCGCAACATCGCCGCGAGCGCGCGCGCCTGGTCGATGCCGACGTAGCCGGATCCGTAGGTCGCCGGCACCATGCGGCGGTTGATCTCGAGCAGCAGCGGAATTCCGGTGCCGGGCTCGACGATGAACTGCGCGCCGACGAAGCCGGTCGCATCGAGCGCGCGCAGCAGCGTTTGCATCGCTTCCGCGATCGACGGGATGCCCGCGAAGACGACGGCCGACCCGGGTCCCAGCGCATGCGGATAGGTGGCGAGCCGGCCGCGCGTGATTCCCGCGATCTCGTCGCCGCGCCACGCGAGCGATGCGCGCACGATCACCGGTCCGTCGACCCAGCGCTGCACGAGGAGTCGATGCAGTCGAGCGGGCATCCATCCGTCGGGCACGCGCACCTTGCGCACGGCCGCGGCGACCGCGTCGGCGTACTCGCAGCGCGTCGTACCCGCGCCGCCGGTGCCGGATCCTGCGCGCACGATGACCGGATATCCCAGCGACTCCGCGATCGAGACCGCGTCGTCGACGCCGGACGCGATGCCGCCTTCCGCGACGCTCAGTCCCGCCGCGCGTGCGATCTCGAACAGTCGCGTCTTGTCGATCGAGTCGGCGACGAGCGCGAGATCGCCGAGCGACGCGCGCAGGAGGTCGACAAGGCTTGTCGACGCGGTGCCCGACGGCGGATCGATCGCGAGGCCGACCAGCATGCGCACCATGGCGTCGTCGCCGGGCAGCACGATCGCAGGATCGAACGCGGCGATCTCGCGCAGCAGGAGCTCGGTCCACGCGCCGGTGGTCGCGCGTCCGGCGGCAATCGCGCGACGGTCGACGTAGGGCGTGTGCGCGGCGAGCGATCCTGCCGGCGCGAACATCGCGACGTCGCAGCCCGCCTGCTTGAGCTCGAAGGGAAGTCGCGCCGGCGCCGGGTAATCAATTCCGAGCGTCGCGACGAGGACCCGGGGAGCGCTCATCGCGGCGCGATGCCCAGCCGCTTGATCGTCTCGGCCCAACGCTTCTGATCGTCGGCGATTGTCGCCGCGAACGCTTCGCTCGTTCCCGGGGAAAGCTCGAGGCCCTCGCTCGTCGCCCACGCTGTCGCCCTGGGCGTGCGAAGCGCGCGGTTGAGCGCGTCGTTCAGGCGCGCGACGATCGGCGCGGGCGTGCCGGCGGGCGCGACGATGCCGACCCACGCGGTCAGGTCGATCGCCGCCTCGCCTTGCTCGGCGGCGGTCGGGACGTCGGGGAACAGCGGCGAGCGCTCGTGCGCGAACACGGCGATCGGCCGCACGCGACCGGTCTGCGCGGCGCCGGCGCCGCCGGTGACCGAAACGACCATCAAGTGCGCATCGCCCGCGGCCACGCCTGCGATTCCCGCCGCGGGACCGTTGTACGGGACGTGCACGAGGTCGAGGCCGGCGGCGGTGCGGTAGATCTCCATGTCGACGTGGTTCGACGAGCCGATGCCGCCGGAGGCGTAGTTGAGCTGCCCCGGCCGCGCGGACGCGTACGCTTTCAGTTCCGCAAGCGACTTCACCGGCAGCGCACCGTTCACCCAGAGCGCTTTCACGGTGCCGCACACGCGTCCGATCGGCGTGAAGCTGCGCACCGGATCGTAGGGCAGGGCGGGCGTGACCGCAGGCACCAGCACGTGCGTCGACATCGTCGCGACGAGCAGCGTGTAGCCGTCGGGCGGCGCGCGCATCACTGCCTCGACGCCGATGATGCCGCTCGCGCCCGGCCGGTTCTCGACGACGACCGACGCGCCGCCGCCCAGCGACGCCGCGAGTGCCTCGGCGACGAAGCGCGCGATGCGGTCGACGGCGCCACCAGGCGCCTGCGCCGCGATGAGCTTGATCGGGCGCGACGGAAAGTCCTGCGCCGCTGCCGGGCACGCAAGCGCGGCCAGGGCGACGAGCGCGGCGGCGAGGCTAGCGCGCATTGCCCGCGACGGCCCGACGCGCCGGATCCACGTCGACGTACTTACACGAAAAACCGAACGGCGATGGTACGTACGCGACGATCTCGCGCAGCAGCAGCTCGGTCCACGCGCCGGTCGTCGCGCGGCCCGCGGCGATCGCGCGATGGTCCACGTGCGGCGTGTGCGCGGCGAGCGAGCCCGCCGGCGCGAACACGGCGACCTCGCATCCCGCCTGCTTGAGCTCGAACGGCAGCCGCGCCGGCGCCGGGTAATCGATCCCGAGCGTCGCGATGAAGACGCGCGGAGCGTTCATCTTGGCACGATGCCGAGCCGCTTGATGGTGTCGCGCCAACGTTGACCGTCGCGCTCGATCGTCGCCGCGAGCGCGTCGCTGCCCTCGAGGATCGTCTCGAGCCCTTCCGAGGCCGCCCATGCTTGCGCTTTCGGCGTGCGCAGCGTGCGCATGAGCACGTCGCTGAGCTTCGCGACGATCGCGGGCGGGGTGCCCGCGGGCGCGACGATGCCGAGCCAGGCGGTCAAGTCGACGTTGCCGGCGCCTTGCTCGCCGGCGGTCCGAACGTCGGGGAAGAGCGGCGAGCGCGCGTGCGCGAACACCGCGATCGGGCGCACCTTGCCGGCCTGGGCGGCGCCCGCGGCACCGGTCACCGACACGATCATCATCTGCGTGTCGCCGGAAGCGACGGCTGCGATCCCGGCCGCGGGCCCGTTGTACGGCACGTGCACGATGTCGAGGTCGGCGGCCGCGCGGTACATCTCCATGTCGATGTAGTTCGACGAGCCGACGCCGCCCGACGCGTAGTTGAGCCGGCCCGGCCGCGCGGCGACGTAGGCGTTGAACTCCGCGAGATTGGTGACCGGCAGTGTCGCGTTCACCCAGAGCGCCTTGACCGTCCCGTAGAGGTTCGCGACGGGAGCGAAGCTCTTCACCGGGTCGTAAGGCACGTTCGGCATGACCGCGGGCAACATCCCATGCGTCGTCGTTCCGGCGAGGAGCAGCGTGTAGCCGTCCGGTGGCGCACGCATCACCGACTCGGTGCCGATGACGCCGCTCGCGCCGGGACGGTTCTCGACGACGACCGACGCGTTGCCGCCGAGCCCTTCGGCGAGCGTCTGGGCGACGAACCGGGCGATCCGGTCCGGCGCGCCGCCCGGCGCCTGCGACACGACCAGCTTGATCGGCCGGCTCGGATAGTCCGGCGGCGCGGGTTGCGCGTAGGCCGCGCCGGCGGCGGCGAGCGCAACGGCGACGAGGCTAGCGCGCATTTCCTGCGGCAGGCCGGCGCGCCGGATCCACGGCGACGTACTTCCACGAGAAGCCGAACGGCGAGGGCACGTAGCCCTTGACCCACGGCTGCACGAACGCGTTCTGGATCGGGTAGAGCTGGAACGTCATCGGTGCGTAAGTCTGCGCGAGCTCCGACATCGTACGCACCAGCGCGTTGCGCGCGGGCCCCGGCGGGGTGCGCAGGAACGCCTCGTAGGCCTCATCGTACGACGGCAGCTTGAAGCGCGCGCGGTTGGTATCGGGCGGCGAGCGGCCCCACAGCGTCGACAGGATCTCGTAGCCCGACGGGTCGAGCGCGCGAAAGCCCATGTTGAACATCGGGAGCTGGCCGGCGAGGCTCTGCTTCAGGAGGTCCGCGAACGGCGCGGTGTTGACGCGCATGCGGATGCCGATCGCGTCCATGCTCTTCAGCCACAGCGTGTCGGCCTCGCGCGACCACGAGTCGGGCGTGGAGCTGTGCACCAGCACGAACGGCTTGCCGTCCGGCGTCTCGCGGAAGCCGTCGCCGTCGCGGTCCTTCCAGCCGAAGCGGTCGAGCAGGGCGCGCGCCGCGTCGGGGTCGTACGCGCTCGCATTGCGGCCACCCGGGTCGTGGCCTTCGACGTGCGGCGGCAGGAGCTGGCTCGCCGGCTGCGCCTGGCCCGCGTACATGACGCGGATGAAGGTCGGCGTGTCGAAACCCATGCCGATCGCGCGGCGGAGCGCGATGCGCTCGGGCGCGAGCCCACCCACGTCGCGATCGTCCATGTTGAAGTAGACGAACACGAGGTACGGCGAGACCTGGCGCACGTGGCGCACGCCGCGCGACGCGAGATCGGGCCTGAGCTTGCCATCCGTGAGCATGCGGCCGAGCGCGCTGCCGCCGATCGAGATCAAGTCGAGGTCGCCTTTCTCGAACGACAGCACCTCGGGCAGGAATTCCTCGATGATCGCGATGTCGATGCGGCCGATTGCCGGCAACGCGACACCCTTCATCGCTTCCACGAGCGCGCGGTGCTCGGGATTGGCCGACGTGGGGAACGCGATTCGCCGGTAGTGCGGGTTCGCCTCGAGCACGACGCGCGAGCCCTTGCGCCATTCCTTGAGCCGATACGGGCCCGTGCCGACCGGCCGGGTCATCACGTCGGCGCCCGCAGCCTCGATCGCCTCGCGCGCGACCGCCATTGTCGCCAGCCCGGCGAGCCGCTCGAGCAGCGTGTAGTCGACCGCGGTCGTGCGGATGACCAGCGTCTGCGTGTCCGGCGCGGCGAGGCCCGCGATCGGCTTGTCGTAGTCGAACTTCGCCCCGTTCGCTTTCGCCGCATCGACGACCGGCCGCGCGCCG
>DATBSV010000246.1:0-8568 GCA_036559685.1 Casimicrobiaceae bacterium | reverse complement strand
CTCGGTGACCGACTCGGGCATCGGCATCCTGCCCGACAAGCAGCAGATCATCTTCGAGGCGTTCCAGCAGGCCGACGGCAGCACCAGCCGCAAGTACGGCGGCACCGGCCTCGGCCTCGCGATCAGCCGCGAGCTGTCGCGGCTCCTCGGCGGCGAGATCAGGCTTGCGAGTGTCCCGCGTGCGGGCAGCACGTTCACGCTGTACCTGCCGCTGGTCTACGTGCCGCCGCGCATGGTCCGCAAGGCCGAGCGCGCGGTGGTCGACGTGATCGAGGCCGCGAGAACGGTGGCCGCGGACCCGAAGCCCGTCGCGCTCCCGGCGCCGCCCGCGGAGGCGAAGCGCCGCGACTTGTTCGACGAGTCGGAGCCCGCCGAGCACGCGCACGAGGCGCCGCGGATGGTCAACGAGGTCGGCGACGACCGCGACAATCTGCAGCCGGGCGACACGGTCGTGCTGATCGTCGAGAACGAGAGCATGTTCGCGCGCTACCTGCTCGACGCGGCGCGCGAGCGCGGCATGAAGGGCATCACGACGTCGCTGGGCGTGACCGCGCTCGCGCTGGCGGCCGAGTACAAGCCGGCCGCCGTGACGCTCGACATCCACCTGCCCGACATCGCGGGATGGCGCGTGCTCGACCGTCTGAAGAACGACCCGCAGATGCGCCACGTGCCGGTCGCCGTGATTTCCACCGACGACGCGCGCGAGCGCGCGCTCGAGTCGGGCGCGTTCGCGTTCCTCGCGAAACCGGTGCCCGACGAGGCGCACGTCGACGCGCTGCTGCAGAAGATCCGCCGCTTCGTCGAGCGCGACCGGCGCACGCTCCTGGCCGTCAGCAGCGATCCGTCGCGGCTCGAGTGGTTCGGGACCTATCTCGGCGGCGACGACGTCGAGGTGCTGGCGGCCCGCGACGTGCCGTCGGCGCGCGCGCTGATGGCGGACAAGCCGATCGACGGCGTCGTGTGGGATGCCGGAACGCGGGTCGCGGATGCCGACCTGCGCCCGATTTCGATCGACGAGTCGTTCGACGACGTGCTTCCGATCGTGCTGTACGGCGAGCGCGGCGGCGAGGCGACCCGCGACGCATGGCGTGCGCTCGGGCGCCGCACGGTCGTCCGCGAGGCGGGCACGCCCGAAGCGCTGCTCGACCAGTCGGCGCTCGTGCTGCACCGGCAGCCCAAGCGCATGCCCGAGGCGCATCGCATCGTGCTCTCGGGGCTGCACGGGTCACAGGAAGTGCTGGCCGGCCGGCGGGCGATGGTCGTCGACGACGACATGCGCAACATCTTCGCGCTCTCGTCGCTACTCGAGGACAAGGGCATGGAGATCGTCGCGCACGACAACGGGCGCGCGGCGATCGCGTCGCTCGCGGCGGGCACGCCGGTCGACGTGATCCTGATGGACATCATGATGCCGGAGATGGACGGGATCGACACGATCCGCGAGATCCGGAAGCTGCCCGCGTACAAGGACGTGCCGATCATCGCGGTGACCGCGAAGGCGATGAAGGGCGACCGCGAGAAGTGCATGGAGGCGGGCGCGTGGGACTACCTGTCGAAGCCGGTCGACACCGAGCTGATGGTCGGCGTGCTTCGAGCGTGGCTGTCGCGATGACGTCCGATTGCTCGCCGCCGACAGTGGGAACCCCGGGCGACCGCGCCAGCATCCTGGTCGTCGACGACCGCCCGGACAAGCTCCTCGCGCTCAGGCTCGTGCTCGAGGAGCTCGGGCAGGAGATCGTCACCGCCGCGTCGGGCGAGGAGGCGTTGAAGCGGGTGCTGACGCAGGAATTCGCGGTGATCCTGCTCGACGTGAACATGCCCGGTCTCGACGGCCTCGAGACCGCGCAGCTGATCCGCAACCGGCGCAAGTCGGCGCACACGCCGATCATCTTCGTCACGGCCGACTTCAACGACGACGCGCACCTCAAGCGCGGCTACGCGCTCGGTGCCGTCGACTACATCGGCTCGCCGGTCGTGCCCGAAATCCTGTGCGCGAAGGTCAAGGTCTTCGTCGAGCTGTACCTGCTCGCGCGCCAGGCCGAGCGCCAGGCGTTGCAGCACGTCGCCCTTGCCGAGGAGCGCGTGGCGCGCGTCGCGGCGGAGCGTTCGACGCAGCGCCAGGCCTATCTCGCGCGTGCCAGCGCCGCGCTCGCCGGGTCGCTCGACGTCGACGCGACCATCCGCGAGATCGGGCGGCTCGTCGTGCCGCAGCTCGCCGATGCGGCGATCGTGGCGGTCACCGGCGCCGACATCGAGGCCGCGCGCGCGCCGCAGTTCGTCTCGGGCGATGGTCACGAAGGCGATCGCAACCGGCCGCTGGGCGAGCCGCTCGACGGCGCGATCCAGGCGGCGATCGACGCCGCTGCCGCGACCGGAGCCGTGCAGCGGTTGCCGCGCGAAGGCGAGGAGGGCCGCTACGCGCTGCCCGACGGCGCGACGGCGCGCGTCTTCGCGGCGCTGCCGCTCGCGGCGCGCGGCCGCTCGATGGCGGTGCTCGGGATCGCGATGACCGGCGCGCGCAAGCTCGACCACGACGCGCTCGCCCTCGCCGGCGACCTCGCCGTGCGCGCGGCGGCTGCGATCGACAACGCGCTGCTCTACCGGCAGATCCAGGAGTCCGACCAGCGCAAGAACGAGTTCCTCGCGATGCTGGCGCACGAGCTTCGCAATCCGCTCGCGCCGATCGCCAATGCCGTGCACGTGCTCAAGGTCTCCGGGGACAGCGACCGCGTCGGCTGGGCGCGGGACGTGATCGGCCGGCAGCTGAAGCAGCTCACGCGCCTCGTCGACGACCTGCTCGACCTGTCGCGCATCACGCGGGGCAAGATCGAGCTCAAGATGGAGACGCTCGATGCGGCCG
The DNA here is from genome assembly GCA_036559685.1 of Casimicrobiaceae bacterium. Classification (GTDB taxonomy): domain Bacteria; phylum Pseudomonadota; class Gammaproteobacteria; order Burkholderiales; family Casimicrobiaceae; genus VBCG01. The sequence goes on along the minus strand of DATBSV010000246.1, from coordinate 5,708 downwards.
ACGTCGTCCACGCGGCGGTCGAGACCTGCCGTCCGCTGGTCGACGCGCAACGGCACGCGCTCACGATGACGCTGCCGCACGAGCGCATCGGCATCCGCGGCGATTTCGCGCGCATGGCCCAGGTGCTCGGTAACCTGATCAACAACGCGGCCAAGTACACCGACCCGGGCGGCCGGCTCGAGGTCGCGATCCTGCACGAGGGCCGCGACGCCGTCTTCCGCGTGCGCGACTCGGGCATGGGCATCCCCCCGGCCGCGCTCGCGACCGTGTTCGAGCCGTTCACGCAGCTCGAGCGCACGCTCGACCGCGCGCAGGGCGGGCTCGGCATCGGGCTGACGCTGGTGCGGCGGCTGGTCGAGATGCAGGGCGGCAGCGTCGCCGCGCACTCGGCGGGCCACGGGCAGGGCAGCGAGTTCACCGTCCGGCTGCCGGCGGTCGAGCTCGCCCCCCGCATCGACACGTCCGCGCCAGCGGCCAATGCGGCCACCGGCGACGGCTCGAACGGCGCGAAGACCGTGCTGGTCGTCGACGACAACGCGGACGTCGCCGAGAGCACCGCGATCCTGTTGCGCGTCGCCGGCTACAACGTGCACGTGGCGCTCGACGGCAAGGCGGCGCTCGCCGCGGTCGACACGATGACGCCGCACGCCGTGCTGCTCGACATCGGGTTGCCCGGCATGGACGGCTACCAGGTCGCCGCGCGCATGCGCGAGAGGCCGGCGCTCGCGCGGACGCTGATCGTCGCGGTGTCGGGCTACGGCCAGGACGAGCACCAGGCGCGATCGCACATGGCGGGCGTCGACCACCACCTGGTCAAGCCGATCGACCTCGACGCCATCGTCAACCTGCTCGCGGAGCGCAGGTCGGGCGGCGCCGACGCGGCGACGCGCGCCGCCGTCTAGTCGGCGCGCTTCGCGAGCGTCACGCGCGCGATCGTCCCGCCGCCCTCGCGCGCGAGGAGCGCGAGCGCGCCGCCGTGCAGTCGGGCGACGCGCTCGACGATCGCGAGTCCGAGGCCCGCGCCCGCGGCACCGTCGTCGCGCGTGCGCGCATCGCTCGCGCGCGTGAACGGGCGCTTCAGCCGCTCGACGTCGCCGGGTGGAATGCCCGGGCCGCGGTCGCGCACCTCGAGCGTCACCTGCGTCGGCCCGTCGATCGTCGCGACCTCGACCGGCGGCGCGCCGTAGGCGAGCGCGTTGTCGACCAGGTTCGCGCACAGGCGCGAGATCGCGGTCGCCTTGAGCGGCAGCGGCGCGACGCCGCCTGCTCGGAACGTGACGTCGCGCCCGGCCGCGACGTAGCGCTCGACGCAATGGCGCACGATCGGGTCGAGCTCCGCAGGCTCGCGGTCGGACGCGTCGTCGGCGCGCGAGAAGTCGAGGAACTGGCCGACGATGCGGTCCATCTCCTCGATGTCGGCGACCATGCCGGCGCGCGCGGGCGCGTCGCCGTGCATCTCCACCCCGAGGCGCAGCCGCGCGAGCGGGGTGCGCAGGTCGTGCGAGACGCCGGCCAGCAGCAGCGCGCGGTCCCGCTCGATCTGCGACAGGTTCGCGAGCATCGCGTTGAAGCGACGGTTGACCGCGGCGATCTCGCTCGGTCCGGTTTCCGGCAGCGGCGACGGCGTGCCGCCTCGGCCGAGCTCGTCGACGGCGACGTTGAGCTGGCGCAGCGGCCGCGCGAGATAGCGCGCGAACGCGAATGCGGCCGCGAGCAGCAGCGCGACGATCGCGAGCGACCATGCGAGCGCGCGCGAGCCCGCGTCGTCGTCGGCGCGCGCTCCCGGCATCGGGAACGCGGCCCAGTACGCGGTGCCGCCGGCGTCGAGCCGCACGAGGAACTGCTGGCGCTGCGGCAGCACGCGCAGGTCGGTGCCGGGGCCGAGCTCGCCTTTCAGGCGCGTCGAGAGCTCGGCGACCAGCGGGCTGCGCGACGGGCCCGCTTGCGCGAGCCCGGGCCGCTCGGACTCGGGCACGATGCGGGCGCCGAACTCGGCGCCGATGCGACGCAGCGTCTCGCGCCGCTCGGGGCCCTCCGCGCCTTCGAGCGCGGCGCGCAGCGCGCGGAGCTGTGCGACCTTGGTGTCGCTGAACTGGCGCGCGATCAGTGCCGCGCGGTCCTGCCGGAACAGCAGGATCATCGACACCGTCGCGATCGCGACGACCGCGACGAGAAGAAGGGTCAGCCGCCCGAACAGCGAGCGCGGGTAGAGCGTCACGCGCCCGCCGCCTCTTCGGACCCGCGGTGATATGCGCAACGTCCAGCGTCGGCGGCCGGCGTCGATTCGGCTTGGCGTCGATCCCCATCAAATGTGATGGGGCCCCTCGCCGCGGGCCTCACGCCGACCCCGCCTCGTCGTCGGGGACGTACACGTAGCCGACGCCCCACACGGTCTGGATGTAGCGGGGGTTCGCCGGATCGGCCTCGACGAGCTTGCGCACGCGCGACACCTGCACGTCGATCGCGCGGTCGAACACCTCGTGCTCGCGTCCGCGGGCGAGCTGCATCAGCTTCTCGCGCGCGAGCGTCTGGCGCGGGTGCTGCGAGAACGCACGGATCAACGAATACTCGCCGGTCGTGAGGTGGGTGACCTGGCCGTCGAGCGCGAGCGTGCGCGCCGCGAGATCGAGCTGGTGGCGGCCGAACGCCACGACGCCGCTCTCGCCCGGCGTGCCCGGCGCGGGGCGCAGCGCGTGCCGGCGCAGCACCGCGTGGATGCGCGCGACCAGCTCGCGCGGGTTGAACGGCTTCGCGAGGTAGTCGTCGGCGCCCATCTCGAGGCCGACGATGCGGTCGACGTCCTCCCCCTTCGCCGTCAGCATGATGATCGGGACGTCCTCGCCGGCGCCGCGCAGGCGCCGGCACACGGCGAGACCGTCCTCGCCGGGCAGCATCAGGTCGAGCACGACCAGGTTCGGCGGGTCGCGCTGCAGGCGCTTGTCGAGCTCGCGCGCGTCGGGGATCGCACGCACGTCGAAGCCCTGGCCGGTCAGGTAGCGCGTCAACAGGTCGCGCAAGCGCACGTCGTCGTCGACGACGAGGATGCGCACCGGTGGCGTCGGAGCTTTCGCGTTCATCGCAGGTGATTGGAGCGCGCCGCGGCGTCCGCGATCGGCGGCATGGTGTAACCCATTGTAACGGCGAGGCGCTGGCGCAACGTCCGGTTGCAGGCGCGCCCCTCGCGCGGCGAACAGCGCGGCGATCCTTCCCTCCAACGCATTGAACCCGACGATGGCGCCACGCGCCGCGGGCTCCCTTCCCTCGACCCGAAAGGAACCACCATGCAAGCCATCACGATCCGCCGTCCGGCCGCGATCGCGTCCGCGTTGCTCCTCGCCGCGACGCTCGCGATCGCCGGCACCTCGCACGCCGACGGCCCGCGCCGCGGCCCGGCCGGCGGACCCGCCGGCGGCGGGCTCGTCGAGCACGTGATCGCCGGCCTCAAGGACCGGCTCGCGCTCGACAGCTCGCAGCAGCTGATGTTCGACCAGGCGCGCGCGCAGACGCTCGCGGCGCGCGACCAGGCCGTCGCCCAGCGCAAGGACGTCCGCGCGCGGATCGACGCCGAGCTCGCGAAGAACGATCCCGACCTGGCGGCAGTCGCCATGATGGTCGAGGGCGTCAGCGAGCAAGGCCTCGCGTCACGCCGCGCCGCGCGCGACCAGTGGCTCAAGCTCTACGCGAACCTGCGGCCCGACCAGAAGGTCGTCGTGCGCGACGCGATCCGCGAGCGCATCGCCCATGGCGACGAGATGCGCGACCAGATGCGGCAGCGGTCCCAGCGCGCGCCTAGCTAGGCAACCAACAGCATTCGATGTGGTGTACAGAACCGGCGGGCGATCCCCGCCGGTTTTGTTTGGCGGGCACGCCCGGCCCTCGGGGGCGGGGAGGGCGCGACCGCTTGTCGGCTGGCCAGCGTGCGGTTGCGGCGGGACTTGCACTGAACAGCCGCACAAAGTAGGGTTATGACGTTGGCATGACTTGGGCGCCCGCCGGGCGCTCGTACAGGCGATGAATCTGCAGGGATCCTCCGACCGCACGCTGGCCCTGCCGTCACCTCCGCACGCGATCCGGGTCGCCGTTCGCAGCACGGCCTTCCGGGTCGCGTGCTGGGTGGGGGGCATCGCGGCCTGGCTCGTGCTCGCGATCGCGGCGGGCGCGCAGCCGATGACCATGATGTCCGGCACGTCCATGACGGCCGACCGCGCGGACCGCGCCGCGGCGCGCTCGTCGATCCTGCGCAAGCTCAAGCCGTCGACCGGCGCGCCGTCGCGCGCCGCACTCCCGCCGATCGCAGTGACGCCGCGAGCGAAGGCGCTCGACGTCGTCGACGTCTACCGGTTCTTCAATCGATGGACCGGCGTCCACTTCTACACGGCCAACGCGGCCGAGCGCGCGTACATCCTCGCGACCTGGCCGCAGTTCGCCGACGAGGGCACGGTGTGGCGTGCGTCGCGCACTCAGGACACCGGCATGGTGCCCGTGTGGCGCTTCTTCAACCGCGACACCGGCGCGCACTTCTACACGACCGACAACGCCGAGCGCCAGCGCATCCTCGTCACCTGGCCGCAGTTCGCCGACGAGGGCGCCGCGTTCTACGCGTACCAGGCCGACGCGTTCGACCGCATGCCGGTCCACCGCTTCTACAACACGCAGACGCAGACGCACTTCTACACGGCCGAGGAGTCCGAGAAGGACTTCGTGCAGCGCACCTACCCGGCGTTCGCGTACGAGGGCGTCGCGTATTACGCGATCGCGCTGCCACCGTCGCCGGCCGCGCTCGCCAAGCGCGACGCGTTCCGCCTCGTCGACCAGGCGACGTTCGGACCGAACGCCACCGAGGTCGACCGCGCGTTCGCGCTCGGCGCGGCCGCGTGGGTCGACGACCAGCTCGCGAAGTCCCCCAGCGGCTACCCGCAGAGCGAGTTCTTCTACGAATCGCTCGACGAGAGCGAGGGTTGCAAGTTCAGCGCGCCCCGCGACACGGCGATCTACCGCTGCGCGATCGACCAGATGACGCTGTTCAAGCTGCGCTCGCGCTTCTTCACCAACGCGCTCTACGCGCCCGACCAGCTGCGCCAGCGCGTCGCGTGGGCGCTCTCGCAGATCCTCGTCGTGTCCGGCATGAAGGACCCGGACATGGAGACCGCGTACGTGCAGGCGCGCTACCACCAGATGCTCGCCGACAACGCGTTCGGCGGATTCGAGGGACTGCTCTACCTGGTCACGCTGTCGCCGGCGATGGGCCACTACCTCGACATGGTGGACAACGCGAAGGCCGACCCCGAGGAGGGGACCGAGCCGAACGAAAACTACGCGCGCGAGCTCCTGCAGCTGTTCTCGATCGGCACGATCGAATTGAAGCGCGACGGCACGCCGCTGTTCGACGCGAACTCGCAGCCGGTGCTGACCTACGGGCAGCCGGAGGTCAAGGCGTTCGCGCGCGCGCTCACCGGCTGGACCTTCGCGCCTTACCCCGGCACGCCGCCCAAGTCGCAGGTCAAGACCGAGTCGCAGCAGCGCTATTACGGCGCGCCGATGAGCGCCGTGCCGGCGAAGCACGACGGCGGCACGAAGCGCTTGCTGCGCGGCATCGAGCTGCCGGCCGGCCAGACGCCCGACGGCGACGTGCGCGCGGTGATCCGCAACGTGTTCCTGCACCCGAACGTCGGCCCGTTCATCGGCCGCCAGCTGATCCGCCACCTCGT
>DATBSV010000245.1:0-3739 GCA_036559685.1 Casimicrobiaceae bacterium | reverse complement strand
GCTCGAGCGACGGGTCCCACCACACGTGGTAGACGTCGACGGCGACGCCGAGCGCGGCGCCGTCGTCGCGCGCGAGCTCGTCGCACAGGTCGTTTGCCTGCGCGAGCGTATTGACGCACGCGCGTTCGGCCGCGTACATCGGGTGCAGCGGCTCGATTGCGAGCGGCATGCCCGCGCCGCGCGCGTAGTCGAGCAGCTCGCCGATGCCGTCGCGCACCATGCCCCGCGCGGCGCCCAGGTCGCGCGATGCGGGGCGGCCGTCGGGATCCTTCGGCAACCCGCCGACGACGAGCACGAGCGTGCGCGCGCCGACCGCGACCGCCTCGTCGACGGCGCGGCGGTTGTCGTCGCGCGCGGCCGCGAGACCCGCGCGGTCGATCGCCGGGAACATGCCGCCGCGGCAGTAGCCGGAGACCTGGAGCCCCGCATCGCGGATGCGTCGCGCGGCTTCGTCGAGGCCGAGCTTGGCGACCTGGTCGCGCCACGGCGAGATGCCGCGGATGCCGTGGCGGACGAGCGCATCGACGATCTCGGCGAGGCCCCACTGCGCCCGCAGCGTCGCCGTGTTGATGGACAGCCGTTCCGGCGCGGCCGAAGACGTCACAACCCGTGCAGCGCCGTGATCACGCGCATGCGCGCAGCGGCGCGCTCCGGGTCGACGAGCAGGCCCGCCTGGTCGGCCAGCCGAAACACGTCGGCGAGGTGCACGAGGCTGCGCGTGCTCTGCTGGCCGCCGACCATCGTGAAGTGCGACTGGTGGCCGTTCAGGTACGCCATCAGCACGATGCCGGTCTTGTAGAAGCGCGTCGGCGCCTCGAAGATCCGGCGCGACAGCGGCACGGTCGGCGCGAGGATCGCGTCGAATCGCATGCGGTCGCCTTGCGCGAGCGCGGCAAGCGCTGCCGAGGCCGCCGGGGCGATCGCGTCGAAGATACCGAGCAGCGCGTCGGAATGGCCGCTCGCGTCGCCGCCGATCAGCGCCGCGAAGTTGAAATCGTCGCCCGTGTACATGCGCACGCCCGACGGGAGGCGCGCGCGCATCGCGATCTCGCGCCGGTCGTCCAGCAGCGAGACCTTGATGCCGTCGACCTTCGCGGCGTTCGCGCGGATCACGTCGAGGCACACGTCGGTCGCGCGATCGAGGTCGCGGTGGCCCCAGTAGCCGGCGAGTGCGGGGTCGAACATGTCGCCGAGCCAGTGCAGGATCACGGGTTCCCGGACCTGCGCGAGGATGCGACCGTAGACGCGCACGTAGTCGTCCGGCGCGCGCGCGACGCGTGCGAGCGCGCGGCTCGCCATCAGGATGATGCGGCCGCCGACGCGCTCGACTGCCGCGCATTGATGCTCGTACGCGGCGATCACGTCGTCGACGCTCTTCGCCTTCGCGGGATCGAGATGATCGGTGCCGGCGCCCGACGCGATCGTGGCGCCCGGAATGTCCCTGCCGGCGTCGACGCTGCGCTCGATGAGGCTGAGCGACGTCGCCCAGTCGAGACCCATGCCGCGCTGGGCCGTGTCCATCGCCTCGGCGACGCCGAGGCCCAGCGAGAACAGGTGGCGGCGGTAGGCGAGCGTCGCGTCCCAGTCGAGCGCGATGTCGAGCCAGGGATCGGCGCGGGCGAGCGGATCGGCGACGACATGCGCCGCCGCGTACGCGACGCGGTTGAACGCCGGCCGCACACCTGCGGCGGGCCACGGCGTGGCTGCACGCACCGTGTAGGGCGCGAGCGTGCCGTCGGCGAGCGGGAGCTTGAGCGTCGCCACCGTCACACGGCGAGCGGCGGCACGTCGACCCAGCGGCGCTCGGCCCAGCTTTTCAGCCCCGCCTCGGCGAGCTGCACGCCCTTCGCGCCGGCGACGAGGTCCCAGGGAAATGGCGAGCCGTCGAACAGGTGGCGGATGAAGAGCTCCCATTCGACCTTGAACGCGTTGTCGTAGGTCGCGTTCTGCGGCACGTGCTGCCAGGTGTCGTAGAAGTCGATCGACTGCGGCACGTCCGGGTTCCAGACGGGCTTGGGCGTCGCCGCGCGTGGCTGGATCCGGCAGTCGGTGAGGCCCGCGACCGCGGAGCCGAGCGTGCCGTCGACGTGGAACGTCGCGAGGTCGTCGCGGCGCACGCGCGTGCACCACGAGCTGTTGATCTGCGCGACGATCGTGCCGTGCTTCGCGCCGCCGTCGAGCTCGAACGTCGCGTACGCCGCGTCATCCGCAGTGGCGTCATATGGCTTGCCGCTCTCGTCCCAACGCTTCGGAATGTGCGTCGCGCCGAGGCAGCTCACCGACTTCACTTCGCCGAACAAGTTGTCGAGGACGTAGCGCCAATGGCAAAGCATGTCGACGATGATCCCGCCGTCGTCCTCCTTGCGGTAGTTCCACGACGGGCGCTGCGCGGGCTGCCAGTCGCCCTCGAACACCCAGTAGCCGAACTCGCCGCGCACCGACAGGATGCGGCCGAAGAAGCCGCTGTCGACGAGCATCTTCAACTTCAGCAAGCCGGGCAGCCACAGCTTGTCCTGCACGACGCCGTGCTTGACGCCCGCGGCCTTCGCGCGCTTCGCGAGGTCGATGGCGTCGGCGAGCGTCGGCGCGACCGGCTTCTCGGTGTAGACGTGCTTGCCCGCGGCGATCGCCTTGCGGATGAGCTCGGGCCGCAGGCCGGTCGACGCCGCGTCGAAGTAGAGCGTGTCGTTCGTATCGCGCAGCGCCGCGTCGAGGTCGGTCGTGACGCGCTCGACGCCGTGCGCCTTCGCGAGCGCCTCGAGCTTGGGGCGGTTGCGCCCCACGAGGATCGGGTCGGGCATGACGCGACGCCCGTCGGCGAGCGCGACGCCGCCTTGCGCGCGGATCGCGCAGATCGAGCGCACGAGGTGCTGGTTCGTGCCCATGCGTCCGGTAACGCCGTTCATGACGATGCCCAGGCGCACGGTGCTCATTTCGACTACGTTGCGCTCGCGCGGCGCGGAAGCGCGCGCGAGAAGAGGCGGCGCACCGCCGGAAAGCGCAGCGCGATGACCACGACGATCGTGATCCACAGCACCGCGGAGATCGGTCGCGTGAAGAAGGGCAGGAGCTCGCCGTCAGACAGCACGAGGCCGCGCCGGAACCCCTTCTCCATCAGGTCGCCGAGCACCAGGCCGAGGACGAGCGGCGCGATCGGGAATGCCGCGCGCCGCATCACGTAGCCCAGCACGCCGAACCCCAGCATCACCCACACGTCGAACAGCCGCGAGCTGATCGCGTACGAGCCGACGACGCACAGCACGAAGATGATCGGCACGATGATCGCCTTCGGGACCATCAGCACGCGGATCAGGAAGCGGGTGAGCGTGAGCCCGTAGATCAGGATGCCGATCGTCGCGAACAGCATCATCGCGACGACCTCGTACACGAACGTCGGCGCCTCGGTCATGATCATCGGGCCGGGGCGCACGCCGTGGATGATCATCGCGGCCATCAGCACCGCCGCGGGAGCCGACCCCGGGATCGCGAGCGTGAGCACCGGGATGATCGCGCCGGGCACGCACGCGTTGTCGCCGGTCTCCGCGGCCATCAGGCCCTCGATCGAGCCCTTGCCGAACTTCTCCTTCTCCTTGCTCGCGCGCTTCGCGGCCGCGTACGACGACCACGCGGCGACGTCCTCGCCGACGCCCGGCAGGATGCCGATGAACGTGCCGATGACGCCCGAGCGCAGGATCGTGCGCCAGTAGCGCGTCACGTCGACGAGCTTCGGGATCACCGA
>DATBSV010000244.1:0-6839 GCA_036559685.1 Casimicrobiaceae bacterium | reverse complement strand
TTCGCCGGCGCGTCGCGCGAGCTGCCCGAGGCGCTCATCGTCAACCCGTACGACGCCGACCAGTGCGCGGCCGCGCTGCAGCGCGCGCTGACGATGCCCGAGGACGAGCAGCGCGACCGCATGCGCCTGATGCGCGGCCTGTTGCGCGAGTTCAACGTCTACCGCTGGGCCGGCCGCATGCTGATGGACGCCGCGGCGATCCGCCAGCGCCGCAAGCTCGGCCGGCGGTCGCGCGAAACGGCGTACTCGGCATGATCGGCGTCGACACCATCGCCGCGCGCGCGCGGCGGATCGTGCGTCGGCGTCCGCCGCCGCTGCTGCACACCGACGCGCTGTTCCTCGACATCGACGGCACGCTGGTCCAGCTCGCCGAGACGCCCGATAGCGTCGACATCGACCCGTTCCTCGGCCTGGCGCTGACCGAGACCGCGGCGATCCTCGGCGGCGCGCTCGCGCTGATCACCGGGCGCTCGATCCGCGACGTCGACGTGCTGTTCCCCGGCATCATGCTTCCGATCGCGGGCCAGCACGGCTGCGAGCGGCGCAGCTGCGACGGCGCGATGAACCTGCACGCCGCGGACGCGAAGACGCTCGACCGGCTGCGCGACCTGTTCTCGAACTTCGCGACGCGCCATCCCGGCATCCTCGTCGAGCACAAGGGCGCGTCGCTCGCGCTGCACTACCGCCAGGTGCCCGAGCTCGCGAGCCACGTGCACCAGAGCGTGCGCGACGCGATGGAGGACGTCGAGGGATCGTGGACGGTCGAGGGCGGCAAGCGCCTGGTCGAGATCCGGCCCGGCGGCCGCAACAAGGGCCGCGCGATCGCCGACTTCATGGGCGAGCGTCCGTTCGCAGGCCGTCGCGCCGTGTTCGTCGGCGACGATCGCGGCGACGAGCACGGCTTCCGGGTCGTCGAGAAGGCGCGCGGCATCGCGGTGAAGGTCGGCAACGGCCCGACGTCGGCGCGCTACCGCCTCCCCGACGTCGACGCGGTGCGCACGTGGATCGCCGCGCTGGTTCCCAAACCCGCGGCGCCGTGACCCCGTCGCAGCGCACGCTCGATCTCGCCCTGATCGGCAACGGGCGGATCGGCCTCCTGGTCGATCCCGAGGGGACCGTCGTCTGGGGCTGCTTCCCGCGCTTCGACGGCGACCCGACGTTCTGCGCGCTGCTCGACACGGCGCCGCCGGCCGAGGCGCGCGGGATCTTCGCGATCGAGCTCACCGACCACTCGCACAGCGAGCAGCACTACGTGCGCAACACCGCGGTGCTGTCCACGCGGCTCGTCGACCGCGATGGCGGTGAGGTCGAGATCATCGACTGCGTCCCGCGCCACCGCGAGTTCGACCGCATGCACACGCCCCACGCGCTGGTCCGCCACGTGCGCCGCGTCGCGGGCCGGCCGCGCATCACGGTGCGTCTGCGGCCCGCGGCCGAATGGGGTGCGCTACGGCCGGAAACGACCGCCGGCAGCCACCACATCCGGTTCGTCACGCCGAAGCTGGCGCTGCGCATGACGACCGACGCGTCGCTCACCGCGGTCGCCGACGAGCGGACGTTCTTCGTCGAGGACACCGCGACGTTCGTGTTCGGCCCCGACGAGCCGCTGCCGGGCACGCCGCTCGCCTACGCGCGAAACGCCATCGACCAAACGACGCTCTGGTGGCAGGAATGGGTGCGCGGGCTCGCGATCCCGTACGAGTGGCAGGCCGACGTTATCCGCGCCGCCGTGACGCTCAAGCTCAACGCCGACGAGGATACCGGCGCGATCGTCGCCGCGATGACGACGTCGATCCCGGAGTCCGCGCACGCCCAGCGCAACTGGGACTACCGCTACTGCTGGCTCCGCGACGGCTACTTCGTCGTCGATGCGCTGAACCGCCTCGGCGCGACGACGACGATGGAAGGCTACATGCGCTACCTCGCGACCATCGCGGCGAACGTCGGCGGTGGCAAGCTCCAGCCGGTGTATTCGATCTCCGGCGACGCAGCGCTCGACGAGCGCGTCGTGACCTCGCTTCCCGGCTACCGCGGCATCGGCCCGGTGCGCGCCGGCAACCTCGCCTACCTGCAGCAGCAGCACGACGCGTACGGCGCCGCGGTCCTTGCGGTCACGCACGCGTTCTTCGACGAGCGCCTCGCGCGCCGCGGGGACGCGACGCTGTTCGCGCGCCTCGAGCCGCTCGGCGTCCGCGCGATCGCCCTGCACGACCAGCCCGATGCCGGCCTGTGGGAGCTGCGCGAGCGCTCGCGCGTGCACACCTGGTCGGCGGTGATGTGCTGGGCGGCATGCGACCGACTCGCCCGCATCGCCGCCCGCCTGGGCCTCGGCGACCGCGCGCAGCTCTGGCGCTCGGAAGCAGCGCGCATCCACGATTTCGTGCACGCGCGCTGCTGGAACGAGGCGCGCGGCGCCTACGTCGCCGCCGTCGACGGCGACGCGCTCGACGCGAGCATGCTGCTGCTCGCCGAGCTCGGGTTCGTGAAGCCCGACGACCCGCGCTTCGCAGCGACCGTCGACGCGATCGGGCGCGAGCTGCGCCGCGGCGACTTCATATTCCGCTACGTCGAGAACGACGATTTCGGCGCGCCGGACAACGCGTTCCTGGTGTGCACGTTCTGGTACGTCAACGCGCTCGCGCAGCTCGGCCGACGCGACGAGGCGCGCGACCTCTACGGCCGGCTGCTCGCATGCCGCACACGCCACGGCCTGCTCGCCGAGCACGTCGACCCGGTCACGCGCGAGCCGTGGGGCAACTTCGTCCAGACCTACAGCATGGTCGGCGTGATCAGCGCGGCGAAGCGGCTGTCGACGCCCTGGGACGAGGCGTTCTAGGCCACTACCCCGCCCGCTTCGCCTTGACCCAGTGCTCGATCGGCTCGGGATTCGGCCGGTACCACGCCGGCTTGCGGTAATGCACGAACGTGCCTTCGAGCTCGTCGCCCTTGATCGTGCCGCGCCACACCAGCCGGCCGTCCGTCTCGGACACGGTCTCGGTCTCGAACGCGATCGCGTCGCCGACGCGCGTCGCCTTGTAGCTGCCCTTGCCGAAGCTCCACTTGTCGCACACGTTCGAGTGGAACTGGCCGCCCGCGAACGTCAGCACGTCGTTGCGCTCGTCGGCCGCCTTGCCCTTCTCGCCGAGGTCGCCGACGAAGCGCTGCCCGTCGAGCAACCCCTGCGCGGATGCGCCCGCGGCCAACGCGAGCGCGGCGATCGCCACGGCCGCGCGTGCCCATCGAATCGTCGTCATCGAAGTCTCCTTCAGGGTGGGACGTCCTGGTGGACGCACAGCACGTTGCCTTCCGGGTCCGAGAACCACGCCGCGCGCTCGCCAGGCAGCGCGCAAACGTGGTCGATCGTGCGAAAGCCCGGCAGGTCGTAGTCGTGGAACGCGACGCCGCGCGCCTCGAGACGCACGATCGTCGCGCCGAGGTCGTCGACCTCGAACGATAGCGCGGTGTGCTCGGCGCGGGTGCCCTCGGCCTTGCGGAACAACGCGACACGGCTGCCGTCCCCAGCCCGCAGCAGGTACTGCCCGTCGGGCCGCGGTCCGATGGCGACGAGGCCAAGCGCGTCGACGTAGAACTGGCATGCGCGATCGAGGTCACGCACCGGCAGGATCGTCGTGATCGGCGCGCCGGCGAGCGGCAGTCGCGTGTCCATGGCCGGCATTGTGCGCTTCGCCGGCGCGGCGGAAAATACGCGTTCCGGCGTACGTGACGGGCGATCGATGGCCGATGCCGAGCGGGCGCTCCGTGCTGCGTCGCGCTCAGTCGTACGCGCTCGCGCAGGCGCCGGCCGCGCTCGCCGCGTCGGGCGATCCGTCGCCGCCTTCCATGCACGAGGACAACGACGCGCTCGCGTCGCCCACCGACCGCGAGCGCGAGGTGCTGGGCTGGGCCGCGGCCGGCAAGAGCAACGCGCAGATCGCGACGATCGTCGGCGCGAGCCCGCGCACGATCGCCAAGCACCTCGAGCGCGTCTACGAGAAGTCGGCGTCGAGTCGCGCACCGCTGCGGCGATGCGCGCGGTGCGGCGCCAGGGTTTCGAGCGTCAGTCCGCCGCTTCGGGCTGGCGCGCGCGGCGCAGCGCCTCGACGATCGCCTCGGCGGGCTGCGCGCCCGACAGGCCGTAGCGTCCGTCGACGATGAAGAACGGCACGCCGCTGATGCCGAGCGACGCGGCGCGCTCTTCGGCCTCCGCGATCTCGCCGGCCCCGACGTCCGACGACAGGAACGCGTACGCGGCGTCGGCATCGAGGCCGGCCTCATGCGCAATCTCGGCGAGCACCTCGTGCGCGCCGATGAAGCGTCCGTCGACGAAATACGCGCGGAACAGGCGCTCGACCAGCGGATCGGCGTCGCCGCGCCCCTGCGCCCACGCGATCAGCCGATGCGCGTCGCGCGTGTTGGGCTGGCGTTCGATGCGCTCGAAGTCGAAGGCGATGCCCGCCTGCGTGCCGGCACGCTGCACGCGCTCGTAGATCTGGGCGGCACGCGCCGGGCCGCCGAATTTGCGCTCGAGGTACTCGCGCCGGTCGACACCCTCGCCGGGCAGCCCCGGGTTGAGTTCGTAGGGATGCCAGCGGACGACCGGCCGCGGCTGCCCGCTCTCGTCGAGCGTCGCCAGCGCGGCCTCGAGGTGGCGCTTGCCGATGTAGCACCACGGGCAGACGACGTCGGAAACGACGTCGATGACCGGGGCAGACGGGGTCGGGGCGGCGGACATGGCTAGGGCGGGACGTCGGACACGAAATTGTAGCAATCAGCGCGCCAGACGGCGGCCGCTACGCGCGCCGCAACTGCCGGTTCGTGCTGAAATCGCGTCATGGGCACCCGACCGCGGTCGTGGGAGATCGTCTGCCGTGTGGTGGACAACTACGGCGACGCCGGCGTTGCCTGGCGCCTGGCGCGGCAACTCGCGGGCGAGCACGGCGCGCGAGCGACGCTGTGGATCGACGATCCGGCGCCGCTGGCGCGCCTCGTGCCCGGCGTCGACCCGACGAGCGGCGGGACCGTCGACGGCGTCGACGTGCGTCGCGGACCCGATGCAGGTACCCCGTGGGTGCCGCCCGACGTCATCATCGATGCGTTCAACGTCGGCCTGCCCGCCGCCTGGATCGACGCGATCGCCGCGGCGCCGCGGCCGCCCGCGTGGATCGTGCTCGAGTACCTGTCGGCCGAGACGTGGATCGAAGACGCGCACCTGCGCGCCTCTCCGGAACCTCGGACCGGCATCATGCGGCGCTATTGGTGCCCGGGCTTCACGCCAAGGACCGGCGGGCTATTGCGCGAGTCCGACCTCTTCGCGCGACGCACGGCGTTCAAGCGTGTCGAGGCGCTCGGCACGCTCGGCATCGACATGCTTCAGGGGGCGCGGATCGTGCTCGTGTTCTGCTACCCGACGCTCGCGCTCGTCGACCTGCTCGACGCATGGGCCGAGGACGACGCGCCGACGATCGCGCTGGTCCCCGAAGGCGTCGCGGTCGATGCACTCGACCGCTATTGCGGCGGCGACGTGCCGCACCCCGGCGCGCCGTTTCGACGCGGCGCGCTGACCATCGCGTCGATCCCGTTCGTGCCGCAGCGCGACTTCGACGCGCTGCTGTGGTCGTGCGACGCGGCGATTGTGCGCGGCGAGGACTCGTTCGTGCGCGCGCAATGGGCGGCGCTGCCGTTCGCGTGGCACGCGTACGCGCAGGACGCCGACGCGCACCTCGCCAAGCTCGACGCGTTCTGCGACCGCTACCTCGACGGCGCGCCGGGCGAGCACGCGGCCGCGGTGCGAGTGTTCAACGACGCGCTCAACCGCGGCCGCGGGAGCGCGCTCGCCGCGGCGTGGCCCGGATTCGCGCGCGCCGCGTCGGGGCTCGCGAGCCACCGGGCCGCGTGGGCCGCGAGGCTCGCCGCGCAGCGAGATCTCGCCTCCGGGATGACGCAGTACGTCGCCGATACGCTATAATTTAAGGCTACCCATTTTTGATCCGGGCGGCGCCACGAATCGTCCGCCCGCGGAGAGACCCATGAAGATCGCCCAGGAAGTCCGGGCCGGCAACGTGATCCTGGTCGGCAAGGATCCGATGGTCGTGCAGAAGGCCGAGTTCTCGAAGTCCGGCCGCAACGCGTCCGTCGTCAAGATGAAGCTCAAGAACCTGCTCTCGGGCAGCGGCACCGAGACCATCTACCGCGCCGACGAGAAGTTCGAGACGGTCCAACTCGACAAGCGCGAGGTGCACTACTCGTACTTCCAGGATCCGATGTACGTGTTCATGGACGGCGAGTTCAACCAGTTCGAGGTCGAGAAGGAGTCGATGGGCGACGCCCTCAACTACCTCGAGGACGGCCTGAACTGCGAGATCACGTTCTACGAGGGCCGCGCGATCTCGGTCGAGCTGCCCAACACCGTTCACCGCGAGGTCGCGTACACCGAGCCCGCGGTCAAGGGCGACACGTCGGGCAAGGTCACCAAGCCCGCCAGGCTCCACACCGGCTTTGAAGTCGCGGTGCCACTGTTCGTCAACACGGGCGACCGCATCGAGGTCGACACGCGCACGGGCGAGTACAAACGACGCGTTTAGCGCGCGACGGGCGCCGCGTGTAGCGCCCGACCGCTTTTAGACAGACGCCGCGCCGGCCGCAGGGCCGCCGCGGCGTTTTCATTTCGCCGGGCCCGGGACCGGGATCACCAGCCTGCCGTCGGCCTCGCCCACGAACACCGTGTTCGTCGACGTCGAGCTGCCGCTCGCCTCCTTGCTGGTGCGCTTGATCACGAGCTTCTTCACCGGCGCGAGCGTCAGCTTGAACGACTTGCCGCCAGGCCCCGGCATCGACTTCAC
>DATBSV010000243.1:0-1899 GCA_036559685.1 Casimicrobiaceae bacterium | reverse complement strand
GCCGAGCACGTGAACAGGATCGCCGAGGCGCCGGTGCGAAACGCGTAGTCGCCGAGCGCGAGGAAGCGCTCGGTCATCCGCTCGTCGAGCCCGCCGCCGCGCGCGAGGTCCGCGGACAGGCTGTCGTCGAGCAGGTTCATGCGCACGGCCTCCGGCCACGCGCGCTCGAATTCCTCGTTGACCGGCGCGACGGAGTGCGCCAGCGCGTGAATCAGTGCAATTCGGATCCCCCCGGAGCGGCCTTCGGTCGCCTCCCCCCAGGGGGCGCGGCGACCTTGGGGCGGCCCTGCGGTCGCCTCAGGCATGCGTCGGCGAGACCGGCGCGGGTGGCATGCGCCGGCCCTGCGACCACCAGACGAGCGCAATCAGCACGAGCGCAGGGACGTAGAACCAGTAGGGCGACGGCCGATCGGACGGGACCTCGACGCGCGCGATGTCGTAGCCCTGGTCGAAGCCCCCCTTCTTCGCGCGCGACCCGAACTTCACGCCACTGATCTTGAGCGCGTCGCCGAGCGCCGCGAGCGTGAGGCCGGCGTCGGCGAGCCGCTTGCGCCCGTCGTCGCCCGCGGGCCCGAGGCGCAACGCGACGGTCTTCTGAACGTCGTCGCCCTCGATCGTTTGCCCCTTGATCACCATCACGAGCCGCCCGCCGGCGGGCAGGTCGCGCGCGATGTCGTAGACCTTCGCGGCCGGCAGGTGCACGAATTCCGGTGCGATCCGGTCCATGAACATGTCCGGACGGAACAGAAGCAGGCAGGCGATCGCCAGCACGGCCGCTTCCCACGCCTTGCAACGAACGCGGAACCACCACATCGAGATCGCCGCGAAAACGAGCATCGCGAGCGTCGACGCCACGACGACGATGACGACCAGGCCCACGCTGTCGACGTCGATGAGCAGCAGCGCCGGATTGAAGATCCAGATGAACGGGAGGATCACGGTGCGCAACGCGTAGACGGCGCCCTGGATGCCGGTCGCGATCGCGTCCTCGCCCGAGATCGCCGCCGCCGCGAACGTCGCAAGGCCCACCGGCGGCGTGATGTCGCCCATGATCCCGTAGTAGAAGACGAACAGGTGCACGGCGATCAGCGGGATCACGAGCCCGGCCTGCGCGCCGAGCTCGACGACGACCGGCGCCATCAGCGTGGCGACCAGCACGTAGTTCGCCGTCGTCGGCACGCCGAGCCCGAGCACGAGACACACGAACGCGATGAACAGCAGCATCACGACGACGTTGCCCTGCGACACGAACTCGACGAACTCGGTCATCCGCAGGCCGAGTCCGGTCAACGTGATCGCCCCGACGACGACGCCCGCGGTCGCGGTCGCGACGCCAATGCCGATCATGTTGCGCGAACCGTCGGTCATGCCGCCGACGACGTCGCGCCAGCCCGCGGCCCACGCGCCTGGCACGGGATCGCGGCGGAACGCGGCGATCAACTGGCGCTGCGTCAGCATCAGCACGATCAGCATGACGATCGCCCAGAACGCGGACAGCGAGGGCGACATCTCCTCGACCATCAGGCACCAGATCAGCATGCCGATCGGCAGCAGGAAATGGAAACCCGCCGCCACCGCAGGCCAGGTCTCGAGCGCCTTCGGATGCTCGATGTCGATGTCGGGTGGCAGGTCCGGCTCGCGCGCCGCCATCCATGTTGCGCCGACGTACAGCACCACCACGATGACGCCGGCGACCCAGGACGCCGCATCGCCGAACGCCTGTTTGATGCCGGACAGCAGGTAATACAGCGCGCCGACGACAACGATCGTTCCGGAGATGCCGAACCCGAAGCGCAGCGCGCGGTCGCGCCAGGGCCGGGGCTCGCGCTTCAGGATCGGCTGCATGCCGAGCTTCAGCGCCTCGAGGTGGACGATGTAGAAGAGTCCGATGTACGAAAG
>DATBSV010000242.1:0-2407 GCA_036559685.1 Casimicrobiaceae bacterium | reverse complement strand
GCACCGACCGCACGCGCTCGTAGCGTTCCATCGCCCCGGCGAGGACGTGCGCAGGGGCAATGTCCGGACGGCCCGCCTGGAACGGCGGGTCGGGCGCGTATTCCATGGCCAGCTGCACGGCCTGCGCGTGGTCGATCCCCGCGATTTCGGCCAGCACGGTCAATGCGAAGTCGATGCCCGCGGTCACGCCGCCCCCGGTGAAGACATTGCCGTCGCGCACCACGCGCGACGGATCGGGAATCGCCCCGAACGACGCGAGCGCGTGGCGCCACGCCCAGTGCGACGCCGCGCGCTTGCCCTTGAGCAGCCCCGCGGCGCCCAGCACCAGCGAGCCGGTGCACACGGACGTCACGTAGCGTGCGCCCGACGCGAGGCGTCGCAGGTGGGTCAGGAGCTCGTGGTCCTCCATCGCTGCGATCGTGCCGAAACCGCCCGGCACGCAGATCAGGTCGCAACGCTCGACGTCGGCGATACGCTGCACCTTGGTGAAGACGATCCCGCCGTCCGCCTCGACGTCGCCGCCGGCGGACGACGCGAGGATGCAGCGCGCGCCCGGCAGGCGCCACAGGACTTCATGCGGACCGGTGAAATCGAGCTGGGTGACGCGCGGGTAGATCGCGAATACGACCACGAACTCGTCGCTCATGACGCTTTCCTCGCGATGCGTGACGGTGGGACGGCATGGGCCGGCGAGCGCGCGACATCGAGCGCGGTCGCCGTGTAATGGAACGCGTAGGCCGCGGGCGCATGGACGTCGGCGGCGCCGAGACGCTCGAGGACAGGCCGATCCAGGTGCGCGCGGACGGCGTCGTCGAGCGCGCCGGGGTCGTCGCCCGTCGCGAGCACGAGCCAGCTCATCGGGATGTCGCGACCGCGCAACGCCTGCTCGTTCGTCATCGGCGGCGGCGGAACCGGCGCGAGCAGGTGAACCGCCGCCACGCCGCGCCTGGCGGCCATCGCGGGAAAGACTTCGCCCGACATTGCGTTGCGGAGCCGCGCTCCGTCGCCGGCAACCGAGAATCGCAACGAGACGGCCGCGTTCCCGAGGCCGTAGCCCGCCGTCGCAACGACGTTGCAGAACCCGCGCACCATGCCGCGGAAGCGCGGCATCATCGCCGACGTCCACGTCGTCGGCGCGTTGAGGCGCGCGAGGTAGTGCGGCGACGTTCCGACTTCGACGCTGTCGACCTCATAGACGATCAGGTAGCGCGGCGTGCCCGGCGCTGCGATCCAGCGCGTCGCGCGGACGAATCCCGGGATCGACATCCGCTCGTGCAGATGCTCCACCGTGTGCCAGTCGTCGTGATCGGCCGTGTCGCCTTCGATGTCGTAGTACAGCACCATCGCGGCGTCGCTCGAAAGCGCCACTATGGTTCTCCGCTCGTGCCGAAGGCCGCGACGTTCCGCACGTCAGAAATCCGACTTGCCGAAGCGTGCGACGCCCTGGTTGCTGCCGCGCGGATCGAGCACCGACTCGTCGAGCGCGAGCGGCTCGCCGATCCACGTCGCGAGCGTCGTGTGGTCGGCGAGGTCGTCGTCAGTCAGCGGATGCACGAGCGCCCGAAGTCCTGACCGCCGGATCGACGCCGTCACCGCCGGCAGCGCGCGCTCGAGGAAATGGATCTCGAACTGCGGTTTCGGATGCGGGCCGACGGGCCGGTCGCGCATCTCGCCGACATAGATGAGGTCGGCGAAATCGGCGGATGCCATGGAGCGCATGAATTGCCGGTGCAATCGGTCGGCGGGCTCGCGATGGTCGAGCTCGAAGTAGATGTGCGCGTGGTACGGCGCGTGCCCGGCGGTCATGAGGTCTTTCCCGGCGCCGGCCCGGACGCGAGCGGATGACGAAGTACGACGAGTGCGAAGGCAACGGCGAGCAATGTGTAGACGATGACCGCGGCCACGAGGGCGACGGATCGCTCTCCCGCCATCACGGCTTTCAGCATCGCGAGCGCGGCGATCGTGAAGTGGCACAGGTTCGCCACGGCGACCGGCCGGCTGTAGATCCCGCCGATGAGATTGGCCCGCGCCATCCAGTCGAGCATCGCGAAGCCCAGGTAGAGCGCGCCGCCGACCTGGACCGCGAGCACCGCCGGCGCCAGCGCCGGCACGCCTGCGCTCGCGAGGATCTCGTGCGGCAGGAACGTGGCGGCCACCCCGAGCACGCCCATGACGAGCGCGCTCAGCGTCATCAACGTCCGGGTCGCGATCATCGGCGTCAATAGAACCAGACGGTGCGAATGAGGCCGCCCTCGACTTCGTAGACGGCGATGGCCTCCACCACGTCCGGCTCGAGTCCCGTGATGTGCTCGTGGTCGACCACCTTGTTGCCGCAGACCATGCGGTTGACGACCTCGGCGTGCAGGTCCGGCAATGTGAACCGGTTCCGGGCGTAGTGATCGGCGAA
>DATBSV010000241.1:0-13791 GCA_036559685.1 Casimicrobiaceae bacterium | reverse complement strand
TCCGCGCTCGAAGCGGGCGACATCGCGGCATTGGCGTTCGTCAACACGCTGCTCGCAACCGCCGCGGCGGTGCTCGCGTGGATGGTCGGCGAGTGGATGGGCAAGGGCGAGCCTTCGATGCTCGGCGCCGCGTCCGGCGCGGTGGCAGGCCTGGTCGCGGTGACGCCGGCGTGCGGTTTCATCGGGCCGATGGGCGCGATCGTGCTGGGCCTGATGGCGGGCTTCGTCTGCCTGTGGGGCGTGTCGGGCCTCAAGAAGATGCTCGGCGCCGACGACTCGCTCGACGTGTTCGGCGTGCACGGCGTCGGGGGCATCCTCGGCGCGCTGATGACCGGCGTGCTGGCGGCGCCGTCGCTCGGCGGCCAGGGCATCTACGACTACGTCGCGGGCAAGATCTCACCCGACTACTCGATCGCGTCGCAGGTATGGATCCAGCTGCAGGGCGTGCTCACGACGATCGTCTGGTCGGGCGTGGTTGCGTTCATCGCGTACAAGATCGTCGACCTGGTGGTGGGACTGCGCGTCTCCGAGGAAGAGGAGCGCGAGGGCCTCGACATCCGGTCGCACGGCGAGTCGGCCTATCGACTGTAAGCCCTCGCCGCAAGGTTATTCGCGGGCTGACTTTGGCGTCCCGCGGGTAAATCGGGGCCTCCTCCTCGATACGTTTCTCCTCAGTGGCTTTGTCGGGGTGCTCTCACGGGCACCCCGCTTTTTTTGGTGCGCTAGAATCGTCGAATGCCCGAGAAGATGGTTCCGCACCTGACGACCGCGCTGTCCGGCCCGCTGATGGCGCTCGAGCGCACGTTCCTCGACCGCATGCCGGACATCGAGCGGTGGCTGCGCGGCAAGTGGCAGGAGCACGCGATCCCGTTCTACGCGTCGGTCGACCTGCGCAACGCCGGATTCAAGGTCGCGCCGGTCGACACCAACCTGTTCCCGGGCGGGTTCAACAACCTGAACCCGTCGTTCGTCCCGCTGTGCGTGCAGGCCGTGCAGACGGCGGTCGAGCGCGTATGCGCGGACGCGCGCGGCGTGCTGCTCGTCCCCGAGAACCACACGCGCAACCAGAACTACCTGCGCAACGTCCTCGCGCTCGAGGGCATCCTCAAGCAGGCGGGGCTGCGCGTGCGCATCGGCACGCTGATCCCCGACATCGTCGAGCCGACCGCGATCGAGGTACCCGACGGCGGCACGCTCCTGCTCGAGCCGATCGAGCGGCGCGGCCGCCGCGTCGTCGTCGGCGACTTCGACCCGTGCATGGTGCTGCTCAACAACGACCTGTCGGGCGGCCCGCCCGACATCCTGCGGGACATCGACCAGCCAATCGCGCCGCCGCTCGCGGCGGGCTGGTACAACCGGCTGAAGTCGCATCACTTCGAGGCCTACCACGCGGTCGCGCACGAATTCGGCGACCTCCTCGGCATCGACCCGTGGCTGGTCAACCCCTACTTCGGCGTGTGCGGCGAGATCAACTTCCAGGAGCGCGCCGGCGAGGAATGCCTCGCGTCGAACGTCGACTGGCTGCTCGGGCGCATCCGCGCCAAGTACGCCGAGTACGGCATCGACGAGAAACCGTTCGTGATCGTCAAGGCCGACGCGGGGACGTACGGGATGGGCATCATGACCGTGCGCGACGCGACCGACGTGCAGGGCCTCAACCGCAAGCAGCGCAACAAGATGGCGGTGGTCAAGGAAGGCCTCGAGGTCAGCTCGGTGATCATCCAGGAAGGCGTGCCGACCTACGAGATGATCCACGACGCGATCGCCGAGCCGGTCGTCTACATGATCGACCGCTACGTCGTCGGCGGCTTCTACCGCGTCCACGCCGATCGCGGCCGCGACGAGAACCTGAACGCGCCGGGCGCCGAGTTCGTGCCGCTCGCGTTCGAGTCGCCGTGCCTGCCCGACCTCAAGGGACCGGCGGGCTGCCCGCCCAACCGCTTCTACGCGTACGGCGTCGTCGCGCGGCTCGCGCAGCTCGCGGCGTCGATCGAGGTCGAGCAGCTCGAGTCGGGCACCGCGCCTAAACCTGAGGCGGTCCCCGCGACCGCGTGATCGACGTCGAGTATTGCCGGCTGCTCGCGCGCTACAACCGCTGGATGAACGAGCGGATGTACGCGGCGCTCTCCGCGATGCCGGACGCCGAGCGCAAGCGCGACCGCGGCGCGTTCTTCGGCTCGATCCACCGCACGCTCGACCACATCCTGTGGGGCGACCGCGTGTGGGTCGGGCGCTTCACCGGCGTGTCGCATGCGGTACCGGCCTACGGCGCCGACGCGCACGACAAATTCACCGATCTCGTGCGCGAGCGGGAGAGTGCGGACCGCGACATCCTCGGCTGGGCCGGCGCGCTCACCGACGACTGGCTGGCCTCGACGATCGAATACCGCGCGTCGTCCGACGGCAAGCTGCGCCGGATGCCCGCGTGGATCGGCGCGACGCACCTGTTCCAGCACGCGACGCACCATCGCGGCCAGGTCACGACGCTGATGAAGCAGGCCGGCGTCGATCCGGGCGTGACCGACCTGCCCTACTTGCCGGGGGTCGTTCGCGTGGTCGACTGAGAGCGCGCCGTTCCCGCCACAGGCCGGCGGCGATGCCGGCCGCCGCGACGATGAACGGAAGCATGAGAAGAAACGCGAACTCCGGCGGAAGATCGCGGAACCAGTTCAGGGTCTCGTTCATGATCAGAGCGCGCGGAACGCGAGAATGGTGACTATCGTGGGCGCGAGCGCCGCGACGAACAGGCCGAGAGGACGGATCGCTCCGCCGGCGAAGTGCTCGCGAAGGATCGCGAAACCGGCGGGGTTCGGGGCGTTCGCGATGACCGTGAGCCCGCCACCGGTCACCGCGCCGGCGACGAGCGAATAGCGGAATTCGGCCGGGGTCCCCTCGACGAGCGATGCGAGGTAGGTGAGGGCGGCGTTGTCGGTGACCGCGGTCAGCACGGTCGCGCCGAAATAGACGGTGTTCGCGTCCATCCCCGAGAGCAGCGGCTCGAGCCACCAGCGCTGCTGGCCGCCGAGCACCACCAGTCCCGCGAGGAACACGGCGACGAGGAGCCCCTCTCGCAGCATCAGCGGCCCCTGGAATCGCCGGTAGGCCGACGCGAAACCGAGAAACGCGACGAGCGCCGCGAGGAATACCGCCGGGCGGTGCGCGAAGACGACGATCGTCGCGAGGAACGCGACGTGGATCACCATAACGAGCGGCGGCAGTGATCTGGCCTTCTCGGGCGTGCGGTCGCCAAGCGCGGCGAGTTCGCGCCGGAACATGAGGCAAAGCGCGAGCGAGTTCACGACTACCGCGAGCGCCGCCTTCCAGCCGAACGTCGCGAGCATGAACCAAACGTCCCAGCCCCACTTACCCGCCACCATCAGCACCGGCGGCGCGGCGAATGGCGTCAAGGTGCCGCCGATCGAGATGTTGACGAACAGCGTCCCGAGCGCGGCGTACTTGAGACGCTCCGACACGCCCGCCTTGAACAGCTTGTCGCGCAGGATCAGGGCGGCGAGCGTCATCGCGGCAGGCTCGGTGATGAACGAGCCGAGCAAAGGCACGAACGCCAGCGCGACGAACGTGAAGCCGAGCACGCCGCCGAACGGGATGAACCCGGCGATCGTGCGTACGAGCCGCATCGCGAGCTCGAGAATCGGACGGCTGCCCGCCACAACCATGATCGCGAAAACGAAAAGCGGCTCCGTGAAGCTGCGCGACTCGAGGTAGTCGGCCGCGGCGTCCTTGCCCGCCGCCGCCATGATGAACAGCACCAGCACCATCGCCCACACGCCGAACACCACCTCGACCTCGCCCAGCAGGTGGAACGCGCCGGCGTGACGCGGGCTCGCGTGCGCGAGCCGCTCGAAATAGGCGGTCGAGAACGTGTGGACGACGGCGAGCACGAACAGGGCCGTTGCGACGATGTGCACCGCGCTCGGGGATGGCGTCATGGTGCGCGTCCCGCGGCCTGCTCGCTTAGGCTGCGTCGCGTTCGGCGCAGCAGGACCAGCGTTCCGATCGCGGCGGCGGTCGCGGCGGACGTGGTCGCGCCGAGCAGCGCCACCGCGAGCGCGACGAGCTCGACGATGTCGAACGGCGCCGCCAGCGCACACCACAGCGCGCCCGCGCGGTCGCGCGAAGGCAGCGCGCGCAGCTCCGGCAGGGCGAGCTCGGCGAGGCGGGTGTAACGAAGCGGAGGCGCGAGGTCCATGGGAAGGGCGCCGGCGTTCGGGCGCGCGGCATCGAGGCGCGGCAGTGGGCCGCGTCCCTTCTCCCGAGGGTAGCGATCGCCGAGTCGCCGCGACATTCGCGGGCGCCCGTACGGGAACGCCCTTACGCCGGCGGTCGGAGCTTCCTGATGAGCTCGTCGAGCCCCTTGAGCCCAAGCTTCTCCATCACGCGCGCCTTGTGGACCTCGACGGTGCGCGGGCTGATGTCCAGGCGTTGGGCGATCGCGGCATTGCGCAGCCCGCTTGCCACCAGTTGTGCGATCTCGCGCTCGCGCGGCGACAGGGCTTCGAGCGAGCGCTCCCGCGCGTCGCGCTCGCCCTGCGCGGCGATTCGGGCATCCTCGCGTGCGAAGGCGGCCTCGATCGCGTCGACGAGCTGGTCGTCGTCGAACGGCTTCTCGAGGAAGTCGACGACATTCAACCTGAACGCCGCGCGCGCGGAAGCGACGTCCCCGTGCGCTGTGATGACCACGAACGGTGCCGCCAGGCCGCGCTGCGCAAGCCGGGCGGCGAGGTCGAGACCGCCCATGCCGGGCATCTTGAGATCCGCGACGATGCAGCCTTCCCACGTCGGGTCCGCGGCGGCGAGGCAATCCTCCGCCGAGGCGAACGCGCGCGTGCTGTAGCCGCGCAAGCTCAGCACGAGCGCGAGCGAGTCACGAACGGAGGCGTCGTCGTCGACCAGCACGACGGCGTAGCGATCCCGCGCGCTAGCCATACGACGCCCGGTCGCGTGGGAGCGTGAAGTGCAGCTTGCCGCCCGGCCCCGGTTCGATCCACATGCGCCCGCCGTGCGCCTCGACGATCGCGCGGCTGATCGTGAGCCCCATTCCCATGCCGGTCGCCTTGGTCGTCACCAGCGGATCGAAGACGCGTTCGGCGTCCGCGGCGGCGATCCCCGCGCCATCGTCGCGCACCGACACCGTGACGGCGTCGCGCGAAGCCTCGATCGTCACGTCGATGCGTCCCGGCCGCGAGGGAGCAGCGAGCGAGTCCAGCGCGTTGGCGATCAGGTTGGCGACTACGACCTCGATCTGGAGCGGATCGAGGAGCACCATTGGCGGCCGCTCGCCTGCGTTGACCGCCATCGTCACCGAGAGGGCCTCCGCGCGTCCGCGCGCTCCGTCAACAGCGCGGTGCACGGGAACATCGACGCTCGCGATTACACGCTGTGCTGCGCCGAGGCGGAACAGGTCGCGCAGGCGGCGCACCACTTCCGCGGCGCGCTTCGCCTCGACGACCAGCTTGTCGAGCGTGTCGAGGAGCCGCGCGCGCTCCCCGTCGCCGGCCTCGGCGCAGAGCTTGCCCGCCTTCGCGTAGGCAACGACGGCGAGAAGCGGCTGGTTGAGCTCGTGTGCGATCGACGCGCCCATCTCGCCCGCCATCGCGAGGCCGACCGTGCGCCTTAGCTCGTCGGCTGCGCGGCGCCGCTCGTCCACCGTCACGCCGACGAAGAATCCCACGAACACGAGCGCGAGCAGGAGCGCCTGCAACTCGAACGTCGGCAGCGCCTGGTAGGCGGAAAGCTTGACCGCGACGATCACCGCGACCTGCGCGACGACCGCCGCAATCGCGACACCCTCCATCCCGGAGCGCGCCGCGACCCACACGATCGGCAGGAACAGGAGGTAGAAGTACTTGAGCGGGTCGGGCGTGCCCCAGGCGAATACCGCGCCGACGACCAGAACCAGCGCCGCGCATTGCCCCAAGAGCTCCGGTCTCGCCGCAAGGCGGGCGAGGTGTCGCCTGCGCTGGCCGTCGATCAGCATCAGGAGCAGCGGAAGTGTGACGAGGATGCCGATCGCGTCGCCGATCCAGAAGCCGGCGATCGCGACCAGTGGCGCCGACGCGGGCCCGGTGTCATTGACTAGGAGCGCCGCGACGTACAACACGCCGGTCAGGAGCGAGCCGGCGAGCGCGACGACCGTGAGCCGCAGCACGTCGCCGCGCGTGTCGAGGCGGTTGCCGATCCGGAACGGGCCGATCAGCGCCTGCGCCGTCACCGCATAGCCGAGCGTAAGCATGGCGGCCGCCAGCAACGAGGCTTCCATCGACATGAGCTCGCCGCGCACCACGCGCTCGGCAAGCCACGCGGCGGCGAAGACGGCCGGCAGCCAGCGCTGCCCCAGCGTCATGATCAGCGCGACCGCCAGCGCGGGCTGCGGATTCCAGGGCGTGATGTTGAATTGCTGAACCGGGTGCAGGTACGAGAGCCGGTCGAGCGCGACGTAGCCTGCGACGAACACGACGAACACCAGGAGCGTGCGCTTGACGCCCCGGTGTTCGTCCGCAAGAACCGACGATCGCCCGCGCGCCTGCGACACCTAACCCTCCCGGCGGCCCGGGCGGCGCTTCTTCGCGCGCGGATGCGCGGCGTCGTAGACCTTCGCGAGCGCCTGGAAGTCGAGGTGCGTGTAGACCTGTGTCGACGCGATCGACGCGTGGCCGAGCATTTCCTGCACCGCCCGCAGATCGCCGGACGATTGCAGCACGTGCGACGCGAACGAGTGGCGCAGCATGTGCGGATGCACGTGGCGCGCGAGCCCCTGCCTGACCGCCCAGTCGGCAAGCCGCTTCTCGATCGCCCGCGGCGAGATCCGCGTGCCGGTACGCGCGACGAACAGCGCGGTCTCGCCCGGCGCGGCCAGCGTCTTGCGCGCGGTCAGCCACGCACGCAGCGCATCGATCGCCGCGCGTCCGACCGGCACGATGCGCTCCTTCGCGCCCTTGCCGACGACGCGCGCCTCGCCTCCGTCGAGATCGACGCGCGCGACGTCGAGCCCCGCGAGCTCGGAGAGCCGCAGCCCGGACGAGTAGGCGAGCTCCAGGATCGCGCGGTCGCGCAACGACAGCGGATCGTCGGCGACGATCTCGACCAGCTGGCCGGCTTCGTCGGGCGAGAGCGCGGAGGGCAGCCGGCGCGGCGACTTCGGCGGCTTCAAGCCTCCGGTCGGATCCTCGGCGAGCGAGCGATCGTGGTCGAGCAGGAGCCGGTAGAACGCGCGCCACGCCGACAGCATGCGCGCGAGCGAGCGGCCGGACAGCCCGCGCCCGTGCAGCGTCGCGAGGAAGCGAGCGAGCTCGGGGCGCTTGAGCGAGGCGAGCGGCCGCTCGCCGGCGAGCGCGGCGAGCGCGGCGACGTCGCGGCGGTAGGCCTCGCGCGTCTTCGCCGGTCGCGACGCGAGGTGCTCGTCGAACCTCGCGAGCACCTTCGCGTTCGCCTCGCCCATCGGACGCCTACCCGAGCGGCAGGTAGCGCGCCGTCGCGACGCTCGCGAGCTCGGCGAGGCGCACGAGGTACACGGTGCCGACGCCGGCGCGGTAGCGCTCGGGATCCGGGCTCGCCAGCGCGAGCACGCCGAACGTGTGCTGCGTGCGCAGCGGCAGGAACGCGAACGACTTGAGGACATCGCCCTGCTCGAACCATTCGCGCGTCTCGAACGGCGCTTCGGTGCCGCACTGCGGCTGCGCCAGCGCGTCCGCCCAGCCGCGAACCTCGGCCGACGTCGCGGCGAGCTGCGGCAGATAGGATTGCTCGGGCACCCGGCCCCACAGGCGCGACGCGACCTCGGGGACCGCGAAGTCCTCCTTCAGGCTGTGGTCGAGCACCGCGAGCGTCGTCTCGAGGTCGGGGGAGGCAAACAGCGCAAGGGTCGAGCGGTGGAGCTTCTCGCCGATCGCGTCGTTCGCATGGCCGTTCGCGATCATCTCGCGCAGCCGGCCGTCGAGGTCGCCGTTGCGCTCGCGCAGCGTCAGGATCTGGCGCTCGGCGATCGGAATGGCGTGGCCGCCGTGCGGGTGCGGCACGAAGATCTCGGCGAGCACGTCGGCGTAGTCTTCGAAGAACTTGGGATGCTGCTTCAGGTACTCGGCGACATCCTTCGCGTCCATCGTGTGCGCTTCGCTCCCCATCGTCATTCCGGCACCGTCCAGCGTCCGTCGAACACGGTCGCCGCAGCGCCGGTCATCGTCACGGGTTTCCCCGCGCCTTCCCAAGCGACGGTGAGCGCGCCGCCGCGCACTTGCACGCGCACGCTGTCGTCGAGCAAGCCCCGGCGGATGCCGGCGACGACGGCGGCGCACGCGCCAGTGCCGCACGCGAGCGTCTCGCCCGCGCCGCGCTCCCAGACGCGCAGGCGAATGGTAGCGCGATCGATCACCTGCATGTAGCCCGCGTTCACGCGCCTGGGAAAGCGCGGATGATGCTCGATGCGCGGTCCCTCCGTCGTGACGGGCGCCCGGTCGACGTCGTCGACGACCTGCACCGCGTGCGGATTGCCCATCGACAGCGCGGAGATCGTCAACGTCCCGCCGTCGACCTCGAGCGCGTCGGTGATGCCCCCCGAGCCCCCGGTGAACGGCACCTCGGCCGCGGCGAAGCGCGGCACGCCCATGTCGACGCTGACCTCGCCGTCGTCCTCGAGCTTCGGCGCGATGATGCCGCCGGCGGTCTCGACCCGGATCTCGCGCTTGGCGGTCAGGCCGCGGTCGCGCACGAACTTGACGAAGCAGCGCGCGCCGTTGCCGCACTGCTCGACCTCGCCGCCGTCCGCGTTGAAGATCCGGTAGCGGAAGTCGACGTCGTCGCGCGTGGGCTTCTCGACCACGAGAACCTGGTCGCAGCCGACGCCGAAGCGCCGGTCGGCGAGCGCGCGGATCTGGCCGGGGCTCAGCGTGAACGGCTCGCGCGTGGCGTCCACGACGACGAAGTCGTTGCCGAGGCCGTGCATCTTGGTGAACGCGAGCGTAGTCATTGACGTACGGGCGCCGACACCTGCCCGCGTCGCACGAACGGGAACGCGCGGCCGTCTGCGAGCGTGAGCGAGCCAGCGATCGCGTATTCGAGCGGTCGCCCGCTGCCGAGCGCCCGTCCGACGCCGGTCAGCGCGATCGCGGCGTCGCCGATGGCCGAGAGCTCGACCGAGGCCGTGCCTGCCGCCGGGAGCGTCATCGGCGAAGCGAGCCGGAGCGTGCCCGCGCGCTCGCCGCCGATCTCGAGGTCGGCGTCGAGCGACGCGACCGACACGGCGACCGCGTTGGGGTTGCGCAACGTCAGCTCGGTGTCGACGCGTATCGTCGGCAGCCGGATCTCCACGTTGCGCACGGTCAGGGCGACGACCTCGGGCGGCTCGAGACGCGACAACGGCGCGCAGGCCGCGAGCATGGCCGCGACGACCGCGAGCGCAAGCTGGCACCGTTTCCTCATGTCGAACATTCTCACATGAGGGGCGTTTGGACAGCCTCCGGGGGCAGCGCCGGGTCGTTTTCCGCGGCGTATGCTGGCCTCGCGAGGCGTGATCGCTTCGCAACCCCGGGAGGAGACGAACTATGCGAACGAACGCGACATGGTTGCCACGGTTCATGGCGATGGTTGTGTTGGGGCTCGCCTTCGCGGGTGTGCCGCTCGCCCAGACGACGACCACCACCGTCGACACCCGCAACTTCGAGGTGATCGCCGTCGACGGGAACAAGCTGGTGGTCCGCGACCAGCGGGGCACGCACGAGTACACGGTGGCGAAGGATTTCCGGATCACGGTCGACGGCAAGAACATGGCAGCGTCCGACCTGAAGCCCGGAATGAAGGGCACGGCGACCGTCACGACGACGACCACGGTCAAGCCCGTCGTCATCACCGAGGTGAAAGAGGGCGAAGTGCTGCGCGCGTCGAACATCTCGGTGACCGTGCGTGACGCGGATGGCCAGACGAAGCGCTACACCCAGGGTGACCTCGACCAGCGAGGTGTCCAGGTCATCAAGGACGGGCGCGCGGTCCGTCTGTCCGATCTCAAGCGCGGCGACAAGCTGACGGCGACGATCGTCACGAGCGGAACGCCCGTGGTCCTGACAGCGCAGCAAGTGCAGGCGACGCTCGACGAATCCAAGGCGGACGCCGCCGCGACCGCTGTGGCTGACGCGACGAAGCAAGCATCGCAGTCCGCGACTCCCCCGATGGATTCCAAAACGGGCGCCAGCGAGCCGGCAACGAAGGCTGCCGAAGCCGGCGGCCTGGGCGCGACATGGTGGGTGCTGATCGCGGCGCTCGTCGCGCTGGCGATCTATTTCTTCATGCGCCGGAAAAAGGAGCCGTGATCGGCGACGCTCCTCGCGCAATCATTTCGCCGGCACGCCCTTGAGCGAGCAGAAGCGCTCGAGGGCGAGCGCCAGTCCGGCCGCGAGCCGCCTAGACGTTGAAGCGGAAGTGCATGACGTCGCCATCGCGCAGCACGTACTCCTTGCCCTCGAGGCGCATCTTGCCCGCATCCTTCGCGCCCTGCTCGCCCTTGAGCTTGACGTAGTCGTCGTAGCCGATCGTCTCGGCGCGGATGAAGCCCTTCTCGAAATCCGTGTGGATGACGCCGGCGGCCTGCGGCGCCGTCGCGCCGACCTCGACCGTCCACGCGCGCACTTCCTTCGGTCCCGCCGTGAAGTACGTCTGCAGGCCCAGGAGCTTGTAGCCGGCGTGGATCACGCGGTCGAGGCCGGGCTCCGCGAGCCCGAGGTCGTCGAGGAACGCCTGCTTGTCGTCGCCCTCCAGGTCGGCGATCTCGGCCTCGAGCGCGGCGCAGACCGGCACGACCGGCGCGCCTTCCTTCGCGGCGTACGCCTCGACCGCCGCGAGCAGCGGGTTGTCCCTGAAGCCGCGCTCGGCGACGTTCGCGACGTACATCGTCGGTTTCATGGTGAGCAGGAAGAACGGCTTCAACAGCGCGCGCTCCTCGGGATAGAGGTCGGCCGCGCGTGCCGGGCGACCCTGGTCGAGCGTCTTCTGCACCTTCACGAGCGTCTCGTGGAGGCGCTTCGCCTCCTTGTCGCCGCCGGCGCGCGCGAGCTTCTCGACCTTCGCCATCTGCTTGTCGACGGCGGCGAGGTCGGCGAGCGCGAGCTCGGTGTTGATCGTCTCGATGTCGGAGACCGGATCGATCTTGCCCGAGACGTGGACGACGTTGGTGTCCTCGAAGCAGCGCACGACGTGCGCGATCGCATCGGTCTCCCGGATGGTCGCGAGGAACTGGTTGCCCAGGCCCTCGCCCTTCGACGCGCCGGCGACCAGCCCCGCGATGTCGACGAACTCGACGACCGCCGGGATCACCTTCTCGGGCTTCGCGATCGCCGCGAGCGCGCCGAGGCGCGTGTCGGGCACCTCGACGATGCCGACGTTGGGCTCGATCGTGCAGAACGGGTAGTTCTCCGCCGCGATGCCCGCGCGCGTGAGCGCGTTGAAGAGCGTCGACTTGCCGACGTTCGGCAGGCCGACGATGCCGCATTTGAGGCTCATGCCTTATCCTTCGTATGGAGCACGTGCATCGCGCGCTCGAGGTCTCCGGACGCGATCGCCGGCCACGCGTCGAGCGCTCTGCCGATCGCCGCCTCGATCGCCTCGCGCTCTTCGGCGCGCGGTTGCTTCAGCACGAAGTCGACGACCTCGAGCTGCGGCGCCTCCGCATCGCGCGGATGGCCGATACCGAGCCGCAGCCGCCAGAAGTCCGGCGTCGCGAGATGCGCGCGGATGTCCTTCAAGCCGTTGTGCCCGGCGACGCCGCCGCCGAGCTTCATCTTGACCGTGCCCGCGGGCAGGTCGAGCTCGTCGTGCACGACGAGGATTTCGTGCGGCGCGATGTTCAGGAAGCGCGCGAGCGCGCCGACCGACCGTCCCGACTCGTTCATGTAGGTCATCGGCTTGACCACGCGCAGTTCGCCGTCGCGCGCGACGTCGCCCTGGAACTTCGCCTGCGGCGCGAACGCGAAGCCGAGCTTCCGCGCGAGCGCTTCGACGAACCAGAAGCCCGCGTTGTGACGTGTGCGCTCGTAGCTCTTCCCCGGGTTGCCGAGCCCGGCGACGAGCCTGATGGGAATGTGATCGGCCATGGCGTCGAAGGCGCGCAACGAAAAGGCCCGCCGGCTTGGGAAGCGCAGCGGGCCTTGGTCGCGATGCGCCGGTTACTTCTTCTTCTTGTCGTCCTTGTCGCCCTTGTCGCCCTTGCCGGCCTTCTCGTCCTTCTTGTCGCCGGCCTTCGCATCGGCGGCCGGTGCCGCTTCCGCACCCGGCGCCACAGGCGCGCCCGGAACCGCGCCCGCCGCCGCAGCCGCAGCCTCGGCAGCCGCCGCGGTCTCTTCCTCGGTCTCGACGATCGCCTTCGGAATCACCGCGGTCGCGACGACTGGGTCCTTGCCGTGCGTCAGCGCCACGACGCCGGGCGGGAGCTTGAGGCCCGACGCCTTGAGCGCGTGATGCAGCTCGAGGGACGACAGGTCGACCTCGATGAACTCCGGCAGGTCCTTCGGCAGACAGCTGATGTCGATCTCGTTCAGCACGTGGCTGACGACGGCGCCGCCTTCCTTCACCGCCGGCGAGAGCTCGGCATTGATGAAGTGCAGCGGGACCTTCATGTGGATCTTCTTGTTCGCGTCGACGCGCTGGAAGTCGATGTGCAGGACCAGCGGGCGGTACGGGTGCATCTGCACGTCGCGCAGGAGCACCTCCTGCGACGCGCTGCCGAGCTTCATCGTCAGGACCGACGCGTGGAACGCCTCGTTCTTGAGCGCGTGCATCAGCGCGTTGTGGTCGAGCTCGACCTGGGTCGGCTCGCCGGTCCCGCCGTAGACGATCCCAGGGGCCTTGCCGCTGCGACGCAGGCGGCGGGAAGCGCCGCGTCCTTCGCCTCCCTGGCGCGGGAAGGCGGTGAATTCGATCTTGGCCATCGTTGCGACTCCTTCGAACGTTGTCTGCGGCCTCGGGTGCGCGACGGCGATGTTGCGTTGCGCGATGTTGCGTCGCCGGCTGCCTTTGTCCGCGGGTGGCCCTGGCGCGAGCCAGGAAAGCCTTGAATCATAACAGGAATCGTCGGAACAGGCAACGTGTGCGACGATCCGCCCCCATGTCCCCCTTCGACTCGCAGTCCGGCGCGATCGCCGAGACCGGGCGCCTGCGGCTGCGCCGCTTCGACGCCTCGGACGCCGCGTTCGCGCTCGAGCTCGTCAACGAGCCCTCGTGGATCCGCTTCATCGGCAAGCGCGACGTGGGCAACCTGGACGACGCGCGCCGCTATCTCGAGAAGGGACCGATCGCGATGTACGCGCGCCACGGCTTCGGCTTGTGGTGCGTCGCGCTGCGCTCGACCGGCGCGGCCGTCGGCATGTGCGGGCTTATCAAGCGCGACACGCTGCCCGACGTCGACCTGGGCTTCGCGTTCCTGCCGCGGTACTGGGGCATGGGCTACGCGCTCGAGGCCGCGGAGGTGACGATGGAGTACGCGCGCGGGACGCTCGGGTTGACTCGCGTCGTCGCGATCCTGTCGCAGGACAACGAGCGCTCGGCTCGACTGCTCGTGAAGCTCGGCTTCGTGCCCGAAGGCACGATTCGCATGCCCGGCGACGACGAGGAGCTCGCGCTCTACGCGAGCGAATCGGCGTCGTGAGCTGGTGGGTCCCCGTCCTCGTCCTGGCGATGGGCTTCGCCGCCGCGTACTTCGGCTGGCGCTGGTTCACGCGCTACTTCCAGGGCGGCGTCGACGATCCGCAGAACGCCGACTCGGCGGCGATCATGTTGCTGTGGGGCTGCGGC